>JAUYSF010000405.1 GCA_030696435.1 Desulfoprunum sp.
TTTTTTTCGGCGCGCTGCATTGCTGCCAGGCGGCTGGCATTCTCACTTGCCAGAGATTCGGCACAGGCCCTAAAGAGCGACACAAAGAGATATTCGCGGATGAGCGCCCGTAAAGTCTGGGTGCCACTGCCTATAACCTCGGGGAGTTGGGGCGTCGGCCAGGAAAAGTCAGCCAGATCACGCCGCCAGGTTTCATCAAGAGGCAGCAGGCGTTGGCTGACCGGTGTATAGACCACATCCGGCTGGGGACGGTTGTAAAAAAGGTACAGCTCACTGAGCGCATTTTTTTCTCTGAGATGCTCACTTTCCACGAGAATTCGCCCGACAAGAGGGGTAATGGCCTTGACGGAGTTTGGCACGGAGAAAAATCCCAGCATAGCCAGACCTTCGTCTGTCAGACGTGCATGAACACGCTCGCCAACCGCCCAGATGCGGGGACTACCAGGCAGCGTCGTCAGTGTTTTCAAGGTAAAGTCGACTAATTCCTCATTAAATTGGCCCACGAGTCCCTGGTCTGAGCCCAAGACTACAGCGCCTATCCCGTTCGCATCATCGGTTTTCCCTGCTGCCATCGGTGCGCTTTCGCGCAGGCAGACACGCAAACCCAGCTCCACGGTGTGCGAGTAATCAGCCAAGGCGCTCACCGATTTTTCGTATTGTCCTATGCTGGCTGCCGCCAGGGCCTTCATTGAGCGGACGACGGACTGCAGGTCTCGGGCCCCGCTTCTCTTTCGCGAGAGATTGGCAAGGGTGTCGCTCACAGCTTCTCCTTCCGCGCCGGAGGGGAGGATGGTGTTGCTGTAGGCGGTTCGGGCTGGAACCTGGCAAGTGCCTGGCGGGCGATTTCGATGATCGTTGCCCGGTCCTCATCAGTTAATTTTTCGGCGGTAGCCAAGTGCTCGCACACCTCCGCGGGGATCTCCGCTGCGGCTAAGTGCAGGGCCTGCTCGGCATCCGGCATCCGTTCGAGCGGCACCTGATCGAAGAGTTCGGCCGAAAGCGCCAGCAGAACAGCGATCTGGGCTGGTACCGAGACGGGGGAGAATTCCGGTTGTTTGAGACAGGCGCGTATTCGCCGTCCATGCTCGATAATCCTGCGGGTATCCTCGTCCAACCTGGCACCGAAGCGGGCAAAGGTTTCGAGTTCTTCGAACTGGGCATAGGCCAGTTTCAGATCACCGGCCACTTCCCGATAGGCTGCTCGCTGCGCCTTGCCACCGACGCGGGAGACGGATTTTCCCACATCGACTGCGGGCAGCACACCCAGCTCGAACAGTGACGGCGAGAGGTAGATCTGGCCATCGGTGATGGAGATCAGATTGGTGGGGATGTAGGCAGAAATGTTCTGGGCCTCGGTTTCGATGATGGGCAGGGCGGTCAGAGAGCCGCCGCCGAGTTCCGGTCGCAGACGGGTTGCACGTTCAAGCAGGCGCGAGTGGATATAAAAAATATCGCCGGGAAAGGCCTCACGGCCGGGGGGGCGGCGCAGCAGCAGGGAAAGCTCGCGGTAGGCGCGGGCGTGATGGGTGAGATCATCGTAGACGATCAGCACATCCCGACCCGCCTCCATGAAATGCTCGGCAATACTGGTTGCGGCATAGGGGGCGATGTAGGCGAGGCCCGGCGGGTCGTTGCCCTCGGTGACCACCACAACGGTATAGGTCAAGGCGCCTTTTTCCCGCAGGATAGCCACGGTCTTGGCGACACTGGAGGCCCGCTGACCGATGGCGCAGTAGACACACAGCACCCCGTTGTCACGCTGGTTGAGGATGGTATCTATGGCGATGGCCGTCTTGCCCGTCTGGCGGTCGCCGAGGATCAGTTCACGCTGCCCGCGGCCAATGGGGATAAGGGCGTCGATCGCCTTGATGCCGGTTTGCAGAGGCACGGTGACAGGTGCACGATCCATGATGGAGGCGGAAGGTCGTTCGATGGCCAGACGCGCGCGGCAGGTCACCGGTCCGTTGCCATCGAGTGGCTGGCCGAGGGGATCGATGACCCGTCCCAGCAACTCCGTCCCGACTGCCACATCCATGACCCGGCCCGTTCGCAGGACCTTATCGCCGGCCTGCAGGTGCCGATAATCGCCAAGCAGAACAATACCGATATCGTCTTCTGACAGGTTAAAGGCGATACCGGATATTCCGCCGGGGAATTGCACCAATTCTTCAAAACCCACGCCGGGAAGACCTGATACCGTGGCGATTCCGGTTGACACCGACAGGACAGTACCGACCTCATGCACTGTCAGCGGGGGCGTGAAATCCTCCCGCACCTGATGCATCCCGGCAAAGGTCTTGGCAAAGATGCTCTGCAGGTTTTCAATCCCGGTGTCAGCCATGGCCGTTGGCTCCGTCTTCGGGATGCAATTCCTTTTGCTCTTCGGCTGGAGATTGAATACTGAGCAGGTCTCCGACATTTTGTTTAAGGGCCAGGAGATAATCGGCAATGCTCCAGGCAACCTCATACCCATTCACGCTCAGGGTAATACCGCTGACCAGATCCGGCGAGGTCTCGAATTGGAACTGGCCCTCAAAGGCAAACACCTCCCTTGTCGCGAGTTCGATTGCCTTCCGCTGTGCCGCCGGCAGGGGGAAGGTGCTGCGCACCAGGGCTGGTCCAGCCGCCGTCTTGAAGGCAGCTTGAAGGGCAGTTTTTTCGACATCACCTACAGCCCGACAGCGGCGGATGAAGGCCTCGACCATATGTTCTTCAAGGCTTTCGGTCGCGAGATCGTCCAGCGTCTTTCGGGCAATGGCAAAGACCTCATCCCGGCTTCGCCGCATGATTTCATCACCCAGGTTTCGGAAATCTGTGCGCATGGCCTCCTCTTGTCCGGCACGCAGGTCTTCGGAGGCCTTCCGTGCTTCTTCAAGGAGCCTCTGCCTTTCAGTCTGGACCTCAAGGGTTGCCGTGCTCAACATGGCCTTGCGCTGCAGAGCAAACTCCTCGTTTTTGTGTTTGAACTCGTCGCGCTCCCTCTGGGCCTCGCTCTGTTTTGCCTCGGCGTCGGCAAGTTCGGCGGCGATGCGTTTTTCGCGGGCATCAATGGCACTCAGGATCGGGGCGTAGAGGAAACGCTTCATCAGCCAGACCAGGATGAGGAAATTCACCACCTGGGCAATAACGGTAAACCAGTCGATGAGCATGGCTCATTTTCCTCCGGCCTGGGCGATGAGATGATTCCAGAAAGGGTTGGCAAAGATGAGGATCATCGACACCACAAAGCAGTAGATGGCGGTAGACTCGATCATTGCCAGGCCGACGAACAGGGTCCGGGTGATGGTGGTCGAGGCGTCGGGCTGCTGGGCCAGTGAGCTGAGGGCCGTCGAGACCGCCCGTCCTTCACCGAGGGCGGGTGCAATGACGCCAATGGCGATGGTCATGCCGGCCGTGAAAATTGACACCACTGCGACGATAGTGAGGCTATCCATTTGCTCTCCTTGCGTTGATAGGTGTTGTGTTGTTTCATTGTTGAGCCTCAGGTTCTTGTTTGAGCCCTTGATCGCCCATGGCGGCGGCGATATACACCGTGGCCAGGACGCTGAAGATATAGGCCTGGACCATACCGGTGAGCAGACCGAGCAGGGTCATGACGATCGGAAAGATGTAGGGCGTTATGGTAAGGAGGATGCCGATAATCATTTCCCCACTCATCATATTGCCGAACAGTCGCACCGACAGGGCCAGGGTCCGGGAAATTTCACCGATAATGTTAAACGGCAGCATGATGACCGTTGGTTCCAGATAGGACTTGAAATAGCCGATCAGCCCCTGGTCTTCTATGCCGAAGAGCGGTACGACCACAAACACGCAGAGGGCGAGGGCCACCGTCGTCGACAGCGAGCCGGTCGGCGGCTTGAAACCGGGGATGATGGTGCAGAGGCTGGCAATGGCCACAAAGAGAAAGAGGGTGCCGATGAACCCGAGAAACCTCCGTGGTTCCCTCAGGCCCACTTCCGCTATCTGATTTTCCATAGCGACAACGACGATCTCCATGAGATTCTGCCAGCGAGAACGTTTCAAGCCTGTGGCGAGTTTGCCGGTGATGATTTTCGAGCCGACGGCCAGCACCAGCATCAAGGCCCAGGTGAAGACAATGGTGGCGTTGAGCTTGACAAAACCGTACTGCCAGAAGATATGCTCGTCGGGACTAAGCTGCATGACCCGCTCCCTGGCTAAGATTGCCCGGTTCTGCCCTGCCGCTGAGCCGCATCACGATAAAACGCGTCATTATACAACCAAGCAGACAGACCAGAAGCCTCTGCCAACGACCGCCGGAGATATAATACAAGCCGGCCATGGTCAACCCAGTTCGCAGCATATAACTTGCGCAGAACCACAGGGCGGGACGTTGGGAGGCAATACCCTTCTGCACCGTCCACCACAGGCCACCGTAGAAAAACCCACCGAGTAGCAGACCGCCTATAAACGCCAGCAGAAGCATCCACGTTTCAGACATCGTTGTCCTCCCGTTCCTCTTGTATTTTCTTGTCTTCTTTTGCCACCCAATGCCAGGCATTGACACAGCCGAGAATCAGGCCGATCAGCAGCAGCATAAGCGTCCAGGAATGGCCGCCCGGATGGTGCTTGTCCAGCCAGATCCCCAGCGCCGCCCCCAACAGAGTCGGAACGGCGACAGACCAGCCGACCAGCCCCATCATGCCCAGGCCGTACCAGATAGTCCGCGTCACGTGACGCTGGGCCTTGAGTTTTCGCGCCGCTTTTTCGCCGACCTGCCGGCTGAAGGCGGCACGAGCTTTCTCGGTCTTATTGCTCTGTTTTTCAGCCACGTTGCGACCTCATAAAGCGGCGGATGAAAACACTCTCCATTTTTGCCAGCACCTGGCGGACACTCTGCTCCTGCTCGTCAAGATTGCGAAATTCGCGCTCAACCGCTTCGCGCAGCAGGCCAAGATCCTCACCGCCGATGGCGTTGCGCACCGAGACCAATACATCCCGACCTTTCTTGACCAACACTCCTTCATCTACAGCGATATAGGCCTCACCCTCCTCTTCGTTCTCAAAGAGCAGAATTCCGGGCAGAAGAGCGGCAACGCAGTCGAGTCGGCGCGGCAAGAGTCCTAATGATCCCTGGTAGGTCTCGGCCACGATACGGGATACCCCGGTCTTTTCGGCAAAGATCTGAAAGGGCAGGAGGATCTTCAGGCGCATATGCTGTGCTTCCATGTGTGATTTCGGGTTTTCATTCCTGCCGGACTGGTTTTCACGGCGTAGCCGGTTCTTCTGTAGGTTCTGCCTGTTTGGGTTTGCTTTTTGCCTCGCCAATCTCGCCTATCATATAGAGTGCACTCTCGGGATAATCCTTGAACTCATCTTGCAGGATGCGCTCACAGCCATCCAGGGCATCCCCCAGACTGACAAGTTTGCCCTTGAGACCACTAAATTGCTCGGTGGTAAAAAACGGCTGGGTGAGAAAACGTTCGAGTCGCCTGGCGCGCGCCACTGTGCTGCGATCCGCAGGCGACAGCTGTTCGAGCCCGAGCATAGCGATGATGTCTTTGAGCTCGGCGTATTGGGCAAGAGTTCGGCGGATTTCCTGGGCCAGGAGATAATGGTGTTCACCGATGATGCCCGGAGTGGCCATCTTGGAGCTCGATTGCAAGGGATCGATGGCCGGGTATAAGCCCTCGCTCGCTCGTTTGCGCGAGAGGACAATCGAGGCCGAGAGGTGCGAGAAGGTGTGGACCGCCGCTGGATCGGTAAAATCGTCGGCAGGTACGTACACCGCCTGGATGGAGGTGATGGCCCCCTTGTCGGTGTTGGCGATGCGTTCTTCAAGGCCCGCCAACTCGGTACCCATGGTCGGCTGATAGCCCAGGCGCGACGGCATCTGGCCCATCAGACCGGAGACCTCGGAACCGGCCTGGATGAAACGGAAAATATTGTCGATGAGCAGCAGCACATCGCGATGCTCATCGTCCCGGAAATACTCGGCCATGGTCAAGGCCACATGACCGATGCGGAATCGGGCGCCCGGCGGTTCGTTCATCTGGCCGAACACCATAACCATGTTGGGCAGCACGTCCGCCGCCTGCATGTCACGGTAGAGTTCCTCGCCTTCACGGCAGCGTTCGCCGATGCCACAAAAGATGCTCACACCCTGGTGCTGGCCGACCATGTTGTGGATCATCTCGGTGAGCAGCACCGTTTTACCCACGCCCGCACCACCAAAAAGACCCGCCTTGCCGCCGCGCTCAAGGGGCATCAGCACATCGATGACCTTGATACCGGTTTCGAATATCTCGGATTTGGTCGATCGCCGGGACAAGGGCGGCGGGGCCTGATGGACGCTGCGCCATTCCAGCTCCGACGGCACAGGCAGACGGTCGATGGCCTTGCCGAACACATCAAACATGCGTGAGAGAATACCCTTGCCAACAGGTGCCATGAGAGGCCCGCCGCTATCCTCCACCGTCATACCGCGGGCCAGGCCCTGGGTGGGGGTCAGAGCGATGCCGCGGACCCGATGCCTATCGAGCTGCGCCAGGACCTCGATGGCGATATCGCCCGTTTTCCCTGCATGCAGCAAGGTGGAAATAGGCGGCAGGTGCTCCTCGAATCGTATATCTACGACACTGCCATGCACTGAGACTACCGTGCCGATGTTCGCTGGGATAGTGGTATTTGTCATATCAGAAATCACCGTGGCCAACCGTGATAAACTCGTAAAAAGTCGCCACAAAGATCACAGATGGCTAGATAAAAAGTTCGATATCCAAGGCGTAGTGTTTTTGGCAGGTTTTCGACAATACATCGAGTATGTCGAGAGCCTGCCAAAAACCTACAACGATGTAGATCGGGCTTTTTACGACGCCATCAACCATGAGTGTCAATCGGACATTTGGGCTGCTTATAATTGTAATCACAGTTGTGCCATGGATAAACAGGAACTTCCTTATACTATAGCGAATAAATGGCATATTATCAAATCCGGCCAAGCTTCTTTTGGAGAGCAGGGAAGACTTCCTTGAAATTCATCCCTGGGCAAGCCCCCAAGTGTCTGCATGGCTTTGCCGTTGACATATCCGCTTGGGCGGATTAAACAAAAGGTTGCACTCGCCAATGCATTACATTCAATAGGTGCGATGTGTCCGCAGCCATTCTGCCAATTTTATCTTCATCGAGGTTCACAATGACCGTTCCCTTAAAAAAACTCTCGTTTATCGATCGGTTTCTCACCCTGTGGATCTTTACCGCCATGCTGACAGGGGTTTTTGGCGGCTATTTCTTCCCCGGTATCACCAAGGTTATCAACGCATTTCAGGTCGGAACCACCAATATTCCCATTGCCATCGGCCTGATCATGATGATGTATCCGCCGCTGGCCAAGGTCAAATATGAAGAACTTGGTCAAGTATTCAGGAACGGCAGGGTCCTGACCCTGTCCCTCGTCCAGAACTGGCTGATCGGGCCGGTGTTGATGTTCCTGCTGGCGATCACCTTTCTCTCGGGCTACCATGAATACATGGTCGGCCTCATCCTCATCGGCCTGGCCCGCTGCATCGCCATGGTGATCGTCTGGAATGATCTGGCCGAGGGCGACAGCGAATACTGCGCCGGTCTGGTAGCCTTCAACTCGATCTTCCAGGTGCTGTTTTTCTCGGTCTACGCCTGGATTTTTATCACCGTCTTGCCGCGCTGGTTCGGCCTTGAGGGGGTGGTGGTCGATGTCTCGATCGGCGATATCGCCAAATCGGTTTTTATCTACCTCGG
>JAUYSF010000357.1 GCA_030696435.1 Desulfoprunum sp.
TTGTTTTATGTGACCTATGCTCGTTTGTCAAGTTCAAAGTACCTATTGCTGCTAGGTTTTTGAGAAGACCTCCCGGTTGCAATATTGGAATTCTGCAGAGTCAAAATGGAAGGTGGTTCATTTTCATTTGAACAAGGACAGTAGGACACCAGCTGAGACAGCAGAGCCAATAACCCCGGCCACATTTGGTCCCATGGCATGCATGAGCAAGAAGTTGGAGGGATCTTCTTTCTGGCCCACCACCTGGGATACCCGGGCGGCCATCGGCACGGCCGAAACGCCTGCCGAGCCGATAAGCGGGTTGATTCCTCCTCCCATCATCTTATTCATGAGTTTGGCGAGCAGCACACCGCCAGCCGTGCCGATGGCAAAGGCCGAGATACCGAGAACCAGAATGGCAAGAGTTTCAATCTTGAGAAAATTCTCGGCGGTTGCCGTCGCGCCCACCGACATTCCGAGAAAAATCGTGATAGTGTTAATCAGGGCATTCTTTGCTGTATCTTCCAGTCTGCCAACAACCCCACATTCTCTGAATAGATTGCCTACCATGAGCATGCCGACCAAAGATGTCGCCGGTGGGACGATCAGCGCCACGATGATGGTCACCACGATTGGAAAAAGGATCTTCTCTCTCTTGGATACGTTTCTCAGTTGGGTCATTTTGATGGCGCGTTCCGCCTTGGTTGTAAGTAGTCGCATGATGGGTGGCTGGATAATAGGGACCATGGCCATATAGGAATAGGCGGCGATGGCTATTGAACCCAGGAGGTGGGGGGCAAGTCGGGATGCCAGAAATATAGCAGTCGGACCGTCTGCACCCCCGATAATACCAATGGAGGCTGCTTCCTGGGCGGTGAAGAGCCCGGAGGCAATGGCTCCCATAAAAGTAATGAAAATACCGAGCTGGGCGGCAGCCCCGAGGAGCAGTGATTTGGGATTGGCGATCAATGGGCCGAAATCTGTCATCGCGCCTACCCCGAGGAAAATCAAGGGTGGGAAGATGCCAAGATTATCACCCTGGAAAAGATAGTACATCAGTCCGCCCGGTTGCACTGTATGAATGATATTTTCTTTGATTTCCAAAATAGGCGGGGCCATCATGTCTGCCAATGGCAGGTTGGTCAGCAGTACGCCGAAGGCAATGGGTACCAGAAGCAATGGTTCAAACCCTTTGACGATGGCCAGATAGAGAAGAAGGGAGGCGATACCGATCATCAGGACTGAGCCGAAGGTGAGGCTGAATAGGCCCATGCTTCCAATGAAATCTGCGAGCGCTTGATACATACCGGAATCCCTTATGTTAGGAGAGAGCGACCAAGATGTCCCCGGCATTTACCGAGGCCCCTTTGGAAACATGGGTTTGGACGATAGTGCAATCATGGGGAGCAAGAATCTCATTTTCCATCTTCATGGCCTCAAGAATCATCAGAGTCTGACCGCGAGAAACCTTGTCACCTGGGCTGACCTGGACATCGACAATGGTCCCGGGCATCGGGGCAAGGATAGTTGTTGTCCCCTCTTGAACAGGCGCTGTCGGTGCGGTTGCTGCTGTTGGTGTCCTGCTGTTTATTTTTTGAACGGGGCTGGGCCTCTGATTCTGGGCCGTCTGTATCGGAGATACTCCAGATTTATTCGTAATTTCTTCTACTTCAACCTCGTATTCGTTGCCATTTACGCGAATTCTGAACATCTTCATAGGTAATCACCTGTGGTTTAGAGTCTCGTGTTCATCTGGTCGAGGACCCCTGTCCTGTTCCAGAGGAGAGAGGGTTCTTCGATCTTTCTGATATTACGTATTACAATATCCCCTGTTGATCGCTGCAAATTCATGGCTACGGCTGCCGAGATGACGGCGATGAGCTCCTCGTCATTTCTGTTTTGGCAGGCTTTGTTCTCAGCTTTATTTGAGGTTGCAGCCAGGGCTTGCAAAGGCTTCTTCTCGGTTTTGACGATAATTCTCGCCAGCAGGTCGATGATACACTGGAGGAGGATGAGGGCCAGGAAGGTTATACCCATGCCAAGGAAAGTGACAATAAGGCCTCCTTCCATCTTCTCCACGAAGGAAAGGCTCTTCATCGCCTGCGGGTCTGCCAGTTGCAACAAGAGTTCAGATATGCCCATAGCTTCTCCCGAGTTTTAGAGTGGAATATTACCGTGCTTTTTGGCAGGTCGTTTTTCTCTTTTGCCCTCCAGCATGGAAAAGGCATCGATTATGCGCTGTCTGGTAGTGTGCGGTTCGATGACATCGTCGACAAATCCGCGCTCCGCGGCCTTGTAGGGAGTTGCAAATTCGGCGGCGTATTCCTTGAGGATTTGTTGCCGCATCGCGTCCTTGTCCTCGGCCTTGTCGATATCGTTTTTGAAAATAATATTGACGGCTCCATCCGAACCCATCACCGCCACCTCGGCGGTTGGCCAGGCGTAGACCATATCGGCGCCGAGAGATTTGGAGCACATGGCGACATAGGCTCCGCCGTAGGCCTTCCTGGTGATCAGTGTGACCTTGGGGACGGTGGCCTCACTATAGGCATAAAGGATCTTGGCACCGTGTCGGATGATGCCGCCATACTCCTGAGTGGCTCCGGGGAGAAAGCCGGGGACATCGACTATAGTGAGCAAGGGGATGTTAAAGGCATCGCAGGTTCGGATAAAACGTGAGGCCTTGTCACCGGCATTCATATCAAGGCAGCCGGCCATGATGTTGGGTTGATTAGCAACCACCCCGATCGATTTACCGTTGATTCGCACAAAACCGGTGATCAAATTCTTGGCAAAGTAGGTCTGATATTCCATAAAACTGCCCTCATCGACGATATGGGTGATGACTTCATGCATATCATAGGGCTTGTTTGGGCTGTCAGGGATAAGGTCGTCGAGTTCTGCGATATGCCGGTTGATGTCAGTTTCGAGCTGGCCGGAAGGGGCCTTCTCCATATTGTTTGATGGCAGGTATCCGACCAGTTTGCGAATTGCTTCGAGGCAGTCCTTGTCGGTGTCGGCGATGAAGTGCACGTTGCCGCTAATACTGTTATGGGTCATGGCCCCGCCAAGATCCTCGGCACTCACAATTTCCCCCGTGACGGTCTTGATGACCTGCGGTCCGGTGATGAACATTTGGGATGTCTTGTCCACCATGAAGATGAAGTCGGTGAGGGCGGGAGAGTAGACGGCCCCGCCGGCACAAGGTCCCATGATGGCCGAGATCTGGGGAATTACCCCGGAATAGATGGCGTTTCTGTAGAAGATGTCGCCGTAGCCGGAAAGGGCGTCAACCGCCTCCTGGATGCGTGCCCCACCCGAATCGTTGAGGCCAATGATCGGGGCACCTACCTTGGCGGCGGCGTCCATTACTTTCACGACCTTTCTGGCATGCATCTCACCCAAGGCGCCACCGGTTATAGTGAAATCCTGTGAGAAGGCATATACCAACCGGCTGTTGATCATGCCGTAGCCGGTGACGACCGATTCGCCCTCAAGATCGAGCTTGTCCATGCCAAAATTCGTACATCGGTTTTTAACGAAGGCATCCAATTCAATGAATGTGCCCCTGTCAAAAAGATGCTCGAGGCGTTCCCGTGCCGTCATTTTCCCCTGGCTATGCTGTTTGTCGATCCGTTTTTGTCCGCCTCCAAGGGCGATTTTTACTTTCTTTTTGAGAAGATATTCTCTCTTGTCAAAGGACATGTTGCGAACTCCCTCTTTGTTGTGTGGAAAAGGCCTATTGGTTGACCGTTGCAAGATTGGTTGGCAGGATCTCTAACATTGTTACTGTTAACGTTTTATGTCATCAGGATTAAAGCCATTTGTCTGAAAATATGATGATTAATTTTAAGTCAATAGCCTTGCATTACCGAGAGATTCCTGTTTCATGTTGGTGATGGGGCGAAAATTAATGAATAATGTCATATGATAAAATGAGATAAAAGACGATCATTATTAACACAAATATTTCTTATGGAAAGTGAAAGAACAATGTTACTCTTGCTCTAATAGTTTATATATTTATCCATTGTCAATGGAAAAAGAAGGTATGTGATCTTTTAAGAATTATGAGGTAAGATATTGCTGGTGGCGGTTGTATGAGGGGCGAAAAAACAGTGACTTATGCTCCCGAATCTCTATAAAATCTTGAGATACCAACTGCAATGATATTGCCAATGATATTGCCAATGATATTGCAGTAGAAAGATGATCGTGGCAGTGCGAAAAATGATGAGGCCTTTACTTGGACAAGAGAGGACTGATGTGCATACAAAATTTTTAGCAATGGTAGTTGAAGAACATACAGATAAAAATTTCTCCCGCGCCATTCGGGAGAGATGCGTGGACGATTTGCCGGAGGGAGAGGTATTGATACGGGTCAGGTGGTCGTCGCTCAATTACAAAGATGCCCTCTCCGCTACGGGCAATCGAGGTGTAACGAGGGTCTATCCCCATACCCCCGGTATTGATGCAGCCGGTGTGGTGGAAGAGAGCCGGAGCGAGATGTTTCGGCCCGGAGATGAGGTTATTGTTACCAGTTACGATCTAGGTATGAACACCGCCGGCGGTTTCGGCCAGTATATCAGGGTTCCTGCTGGTTGGGTCCTCCCTCTGCCGGAGGGGCTTGATCTCCGCGAGAGTATGATACTTGGGACCGCTGGCTTGACGGCCGGTATGTCTGTCTCCGCTCTGACACATTGTCTTGCCCCCGACAAGGGTGAGATTCTGGTCACGGGGGCAACCGGTGGGGTCGGTTGTCTGACGGTGGCGATTCTTGCCCGGCTCGGCTATTCGGTGACCGCCGTGACGGGCAAGGAGGGTGCGAAGGATTTTCTTGAAGGGCTCGGGGCAAGGAGGATAATTAGCCGTTCTGAGGCAATCGACTCCAGTGGCAGAGCGCTGTTAAAGCCCCTTTGGGCCGGGGTGATTGACACTGTCGGTGGGGATATTCTGGCAACCGCCATCAAGTCAACACACCCCAAAGGGTTGGTCACCTGTTGTGGCAATGTGGCCTCACCTGATCTGAATATGACCGTCTTTCCCTTTATCCTGCGGGGAGTGTCTCTGGTCGGCATCGATTCTCAGAATTGCCCCATGGATCGGAGGAAGGCGATTTGGCAACGAATGGCAAATGACTGGAAGCCCCCACAGCTCGACAGCCTTTGTCGGGAGATAGCTCTGGCGGAGCTGGATGAACAGATCGATCAGATCCTGAAAGGTGCACAACGGGGTAGGGTGGTTGTCAACCTCGGGGCATCTGTGTGATGCGGGTTCGGGAGGATTTTCTCCAGCAGGTTGTGTTGAAATCAGTGCTGCGAACCTGAGAAAGATGCTTCAGGTAGAGGGGGGCGATGTCTTAGTTGCCGTTGTTGTCTGGTATGGATGAGGGACTCTATTATGTAGGAGATGCTGAGGGAGAAATGAAAAACACGCCATCTGCCGGGAGAGGACTCGGAGGTGGGCGGTTTTTGAATACCAGGGTAGATTGATATGAAAAGGACAGGTTTTGTGTACGATGAACGATTTCTCCTGCATGTTACATGTGACATGCATCCAGAATCACCGGACAGACTCAGGGCGATCCTCAAAGGATTGTCCCAATCCGGTCTCCTTGAGAAATTAATTCCAATTCCGGTAGAGCGGGCAAGTCAGCGATGGATTGAGGCCGTTCATAATATCCGCTATATCATGCGCTTTGAAGAGGCCTGTCTGGCCGGGTTTCCCGAAATGGACCATCAGGACAACTCGATCTGCAGAGACACGTACGAAATTGCCTTTCTGGCCGTCGGCGGTGTGCTCAATGCCATAGACGAAATGATGAAAGGTAATATCGATAATGCCTTCTGTGCCGTACGGCCACCAGGGCATCATGCTGAGATCGATAAGGCGATGGGTTTCTGCTATTTCAATAATGTTGCGATCGGCGCCAAATACCTCCAGAAAAAATGGGGAATAGAGCGTGTCGGCATCATTGATTTCGATGTACATCACGGTAATGGCACCCAGCACATTTTTGAGCAGGACCCGACGGTTTTCTACTATTCGATCCACGAACACCCTTCCTTCGCCTATCCGGGAACGGGCCGGGAATTTGAGACAGGGATAGGGGATGGGCTCGGCTTTACCCATAATTCCCCGGTGCTGCCGGGCCGGGGTGATGATGAGTACAAGAAGATGATCATGCAGGATCTTGTCCCGGCATTCAAACGATTTCAACCCGAGGTCGTTCTTGTCTCGGCCGGGTTTGATGCCCACGAGTCCGATCTCATGTCCGGGACCAACCTGTCTACCGATGGCTATGATTTTATTACCGAGGTGATCCTCAACCTTGTCGATAAATTTGCCCGAGGAAGGGTGATCTCCGTTCTGGAAGGTGGTTATCATTATGATGTCCTGGCCCTTCTGGTGGAAAATCATATCAAAATGCTGGCCGGGATACGATGATGAAAAGAATCTTACACTGCCAGGTAGCTCAGATAAATGAAACGATGCAGGAGGGGTTATGTTTGTAAGTGAAAAAATGGCCAAGAACGTGATCACAACAGGTCCTGATACCAAGCTTTCTGTGGTACGGGAAATCATGATGGAGCATAATATCCGACACCTCCCGGTGGTGAATGAGGAGGGCCTGCTCATCGGTATTGTCTCGGATCGTGACATGCGTTCGGCAATGCCTTCCTCTCTTTTGAGTAGGGAGGATTATGAAAAGACCCTGGCGAAGGTCATGGAGCATAGTGTCCGTGAGATAATGACCAAAAATCCCCTGACCATTTCCGTCTACTACACCATCCAGGATACCCTGTTGGTCATGCGGCAGAAACGGGTCGGAGCCTTGCCGGTCATTGATGAACAGGGCTATCTGAAGGGTATTCTTTCCACCCGTGATCTGCTCTCTTCCTTTGTCAATGTCATGGGAATCGGTGAGCCGGGAACGTTGCTCTGTATCCTGGCCAAAGAGCAGCAGGGGCAATTGAAGAAGATTATTGATATCATTACCGATGAAAAGATTTCCCTCGGTAGTGTGCTCGTTTCCAGGACCTGGGATACCAACAAAAAGGCTATCTTTCCCTATCTGCTGACCAATAATGTTGCCAATGTCAAACGGCGGCTTCTTGAGGCCGACTTCAAGTTGTTTGACCCAATGCAGTGGTATCTGGATCAGATGCCGAAGACACCTGATTTGCTACTGTGAAGAGTGACGGCCATAGAGCTATGCTGATCGGTATGGAGCAACGGAGTTTTTTCAGCGAGGAGAGTGCAATTGGAGTGCATGTCGAGCGAAATGAAGAGGGATATGGAAATGCTTATCTCGCAGGCCTGTCTTGCCGGGGCAACCGAGGTCAGAATGCTCTCTCCTGCCGAGATTGCCGTGGAAGACCGGCTGGTTTTGTTCTGCAGTGAACCACGATGCGAGAATTATGGACTGTCGCCGAGTTGTCCGCCGCATGTGGCTGGGCCTGTCGGCTTTGAGAGGCTGCGGGAAAAAAGCAGATCTGCTCTGATCGTCAGACTCGAAGTACCTTCAGCCGTCCTGTTCTCCAATGAACGGAAGGAAGTGATGCGACTCCTGCATGAAATAGTAGCCGGCATCGAACTGGCCGCCGTTGCCTTGGGGTATTCCGGTTCAAAGGCCTTTGCCGGTGGTTCATGCAAGGATCTTTTCTGCCACAAACATCTCTTCTGCCAAGTGCTTGCCCACGAAGGTCCATGCCGTAACCCACGCATGGCCAGGCCCTCAATGTCGGGATTTGGCGTCAATGTCGCGAAAATGATGGAGGCTGCTGGCTGGTCTGCGACCAAGAACTCTCCCCAGGCTGATCCGGTGGTCGAGGCCATGACCTGGGTTGCCGGCCTGATCATGATTGCCTGATTGTGCCTTTTTCTGAATGATCAAAGCCAACAATAGGGCAGGCGGTCAAAGCAGTCGACGTCTTTGGTAAACGGGGGGCTCAAGAAGCTGAGGAAGGGGGGAGGTGCTACTGGTTGCCGTATCGTTCAGCAATTTTCAGGTTGAGATGCTCACGCGGAAACCAGTTTTCAGTTTTGAAAAGGACCTTCCACAGAAAGACATGGCCACCGGGATCCCGGTCGCAGGGTTTGATGAGGTCGCAGGAGATCAGGCTGTCAAGGGCTGGTTGCAGTGATTGGCGGGTGATGCCGGCATGGAGGACCAGTTGCAGCGGGTCCGCCTCACAGTAGTCAAAATCCCGAGCCTTGTAGGTCTCAGCAAAGTCTTCTTCGAGAAATTCTGGATCGTCATAGAGCCTGTAAGTCTCGGTTTCAAAAAAACCAAAATGGCGCATGACCGGATAAAGGGCTTGGGCCGATGGGGTCAGCTGTTGCCAGAGGCCTTTTTCCAGAAGGCATCTGTAAAACGGGAAGGCGCGGCCGGGAATGCGTGGCGGGGCTGCGATGAAAAATCTCTTTGAGCGCTTACCCCGTGAGGTGATATAGTTGGAAATTTTGATATTATAAAGTCCTTCCAGGCCGCGGATACCGTTGCGGACTGTCTTGTCCGTTCGGCCGCAGAGGATGGCGATGGTTCTTTCCCCCGGGTAGGCTATACCCTTCTGGTTCCTGTGGCAGGCGACGACTGGAAACACAGCTTTTGAGGCCTTGGGGAGCTGGGCCCATATCTTTTTTTTGATCAGCTGTCCGTCAAACCAGAAATGAGCTGTCCAGTTTATTTCATCTCGAAAACGATACATGGTCGTTCATGTAGGATCGAAGGTCGGGGAGTCTCTAACAAAATGATAGTCCACGAGATAATACCCCGAGTCATCCAGGCTGGCAAGAGACATATCCCGCCGGGAGATCTCCCGACCGGCCTTCGGTGCAGACTCTGGCTCGTCATGAGAAGATGAGTTCATTGAAATAGCTGATAGAGGGAAAATCCGGTGAATAACTGATTGATTTTCGGGAGCTTGGCCGGGCTACGTAGATCAGGTGGGCCATGCCGTACTGCCGGGCTGAATGGAGGACTTTGGCTGTATCATCGGCAAGGAGGGTTCTCTCTTTAGAAAAACCGAGCATCTTTTCCAGTTTTGTCCAGAAAACCGGCTGCTCTTTGGCTTCTCCCACCTCTTCCGCGCAGATGATGCGTGAAAAATAAGGGCCGATACTGGTTTTCCTGAGTTTAATCGCCAGGGTCTTGGAATGGGCGTTCGTAACGAGATGGACCTCTTTGCCAAGCGAATTGATGAATGAGAGAAAATCAATAACATACGGATGAACCTGGATGAGATGATCGATTCGGCATTTGAGTTCCGGGATATCGAGGCCGAGCTGCTCAGACCAGTAATCGAGATCCGTCCACTGCAGTGTGCTCTCAACCTGCTGATAGCGCCCGAGAAGAGTGCTGCGAGCCTGCTCGGGCGTCAAATTGTTGGCCATAGCGAAGACCTCGGGGACAAAGTGCTCCCAGAAGTAATCATCGAAATATTTATCGAGCAGGGTACCGTCCATATCCAGGAGGACGGTATCGATATCCTGCCAGGAAAACGTCGGGTATATCTGGATGGGGGCCTTAGGGTTTGGCATTGCACATAATCCTCAGATCGGAAATTGTTTTGGTGACTGCCTCAAAGAGGTCTTCGCCTGTGGCAAACCGACCGGGTACGATGAGCCTTCCGTCAGGTGTCAGCTTTGCGGATTCAGCCGGGCGTTTTCTGGTGGGTGTCTGCAGGTAGCGCAGGAGCATTTCCGGGCGGAGCGGGGTGTCCGCCATAAAGGAATACACCAGATTGTCCTTGCCTTTTTCCAGCTTGCTGATGCGCAGTGCCATCAACTCCTTTTTAATACAGACAATCTGCAGGAGATTGACGGTTTCCCGAGGCAGAGGTCCATAACGGTCCACAAGCTCATCCCGCAGTTCATCCTGCATGGCCGCATCTGAGGTGGAAAGGGCGGCAATTCTGCGATAGGTCATATAGCGCTGACTGATGTCCGGCATGTAATTTTCAGGGATATAGGCCGAGATCTGCAGGTTGATCTCAGGATCGATATCCTCCTCAGCGCTCTTTTCAGATCCACCATGTAGGACACTGGCCTTGAGGTCAGCTACAGTCTTCTGCAGGAGATCAAGGTAGAGATCGTAACCGATAGCGGCGATATGGCCGCTCTGGGAAACCCCGAGGAGATTGCCGCCACCGCGGATCTGCAGATCGCTCATGGCCAGTTTGAAACCGCCACCCAGCTCGCTGCAATCCATCAGGGCCCGGAGCCGATCTCTGGAATCCTTGGTCAGGGTATCGAGCGAGGGGACCAGCAGGTAGGCGTAGGATTGCAGACTGGAGCGACCGACCCGTCCTCGGAGCTGATAGATCTCCGCCAGGCCGAGCTGATCGGCCCGGTTGATAATGATGGTATTGGCAGTAGGGATATCGAGGCCCGATTCGATAATGGTGGTGCAGATCAGGACATCGGTCTCCCGATTGACAAAGGCGACCATGATATCCTCGAGTTCTTTGCCGGCCATCTGGCCATGGGCCACGGCTATGCGGGCTGCCGGCACCAGTTTCTGGATGTTGGCCGCCACCTGATGGATCGATTTGACCCGGTTGTGGACAAAGAAGACCTGGCCATTACGCCGCATTTCCTTGGTTACGGCCTCTTTGATTACGAGATCATCGTACTGGGAGACAAAGGTTTTGATCGGACGGCGGTGCTCTGGAGGACTGGAGATGACCGACAGATCACGGATGCTGAGAAGAGACATCTGCAGAGTCCGTGGAATGGGGGTGGCGGTGAGTGTCAGGATATCGACCTCGGCCCGCATTTTCTTGATCTTTTCTTTATGGCTCACGCCGAACCGGTGCTCTTCGTCGACGATGAGCAGGCCCAGATTTCTGAAGGCCACGTCTTTTGAGAGCAATCGGTGGGTACCGATGAGGATGTCGATCCCACCATCTGCCAGGCTCTTGATGATCTTTTTCTGCTCTGCAGGAGTGCGGAAACGATTGATGCACTCCACCGTCACCGGAAAGCCCTGTAACCGCTCCCGGAAGGTTTTTGTATGCTGTTCGGCCAGGACTGTCGTTGGCACGAGGATCGCTACCTGGAATCCGTCTTCCACCACTTTGAAGGCGGCCCGGATTGCGACTTCAGTCTTGCCGTAGCCGACGTCGCCGCAGACCAGTCGGTCCATCGGTTTATCCGAGGTGAGATCATCAATGACCTCGGTAATCGCCTTGTCCTGACCTGGGGTTTCGTCGAAAGGAAAGGATTCTTCCAGTTCATGAAAGAGTTCAGCCGGAGCGGAAAATCTTCGGCCTTCCCGGAGTTCCCTCGTGGCATAAATATCGAGGAGTTCCTGGGCGACCTTCCAGACCTCTTCCTTGACCTTGGATTTTGTGCTGTGCCAGGTTTGGGTTCCAAGCTTGTCGAGCTTCGGTTGCTGATCGGATAGCCCCTCATAGCGGCTAATCAGGTTGAGTCGGTCAACAGGCAGATAGAGTTTGTCACCGTCCCGATACTCGATGTGGATGAAGTCATTGGTCACTCCCTGGAACTGCATGGTGACGAGGCCGAGATAAATGCCAAGTCCATGGTCCCGATGTACCACGATATCTCCATCTTTGAGCTCAGTAAAGCGCAACGGATCGCCTTTCTGGCGGCCATCTTTCTTTTGGCGCCCGCCCAGGCGCATCTCGCCAAAGAGTTCGCTCTCGGAGAGGAGATGGAGCCCTGCCTCCGGTAGGGAAAAACCCTGGGTGAGAGGATGTTCACAGAGCAGAACTTCCCCGGTCTCAAGCGGGTTTTTCGCCAGATCAAGAGAAAGGGGGGCCTCAATAACGGTGATCAGGTGGTGATGTTTGGCCAGGAGTTCTCCCAGGTTTTTCATGTGTCTGCTCGAGCGGCAGCAGAGAAGAACCCGGTCTCCGTTATTTTGCCAGGCAGTTATCTGTTCCGAGAGTGGAACCAGGATACCCCTTTTGCGGCGTTGCAGGGCAATTTCCTGCTTAAGCAACTGATGATTTTGGCTGGCTATGGTAATGGAGCAGGTCTCGTCGCTGATGAAATCAGTGCAAAGCGCCTGGTTGAATCCGGCCATCAATTGCCTCGTCTCCTGGACATTAAGAAAGAGCTCAGCGGGTGGCAGGGCCGGAGTCCTAGATTCAAGGGCTACTTGGTAATTCGTGAGAATGCGCTCATAGACCAGTTCCATGTTTTGCTGGATGGCCTCGGGTTCAATAAGTACCAAAGTAGTTTGGGCGGCGAAAAAACCAAGCACTGTGGAACTGGGATTCTGTTCTTCGGTGTAGAAGAGCGGCAGAAAGAATTCCATGCCGGCAAAGCGCTGGCCACTGGCAACCTGCTCGACGAGGGTGGCAGTCTTGTCCCTCTCCCAGGCCAGATCCACAGCGCGTTTCTGGAAGGCCTGGGATATTTGGTTGTTAACAGCTGGATCGTGACGCTTGATTGGGATATCGGTCACCGGCAGCAGCACTGCCTCGGGTATCTCCCCCGTTGAACGTTGGGTCAGAGGATCAAATGCCCGGAGAGAATCAATCATGTCGCCAAAAAAATCCAGGCGCACGGGACCTTCATGGGCGGAGCCATCGTCTCGGGAAAACGGAGGTGGATAGATGTCAAGGATGCCGCCTCGTACAGAGAAATCGCCAATATTTTGCACCAGGGCAACCTGCTCATAGCCCATCGTGATCAGACCTTCCTTGAGGCTTGCGATATCGCAGTCTTCTCCAGCGAGAATCAGCTCTGGTATCCTGGTCAGCAGGGCCCGGGGCATAACCCGTCGCATGAGGGCTTCGATGGAAGTGACGAAGATAACAGGTTCTTTACTTTCGTTGAGTCGATGGAGGCTTGAAAGGCGCCGTGAGGTTATCTGCTGATCCGGGGAAAGCGGGGTGTAGGGCGGAATTTCGTGGGCCGGATAGGTGAGGATATTTCTTGAGGTAAAGAGTTTGAGATCCTGTTCAAAAAGGGCGACCATCTGCTCATCAGGGACGATACAGCAGCAGGGGCCGCCTTCTGCTGTAAGGGCGCTGAACCAGGCTGGACTTCCGCCTCGCAGACCGCTGACCATTACCGTTTTGGATTGTTGAAAAAGTTGGTTGAGTCTTTTGGGCATCGCTAAAAAAAAGAGCCGGTTACACAGAGTGTAACCGGCGGAAATAAAAAATAATTCGCTCTATTGCTGGGGAGTTAGAATACTCCGCCAACGCTGAAATCCCAAACGGAGGTGTCTTCGTCATCCTGGGGATCAAGGTTGTACCCCCAGACAATGCGCAGGGGGCCCATGGGGGACAGCCAATTCAAACCGATTCCAGTAGACTTCCTGTAGGAGCTTACGGACCAATCCTCATCGTCATTGAGCACCTTACCGGCATCAAAGAAGACAACGCCCTGCACACCTTGGCTTGCAGCAATGGGGAAATTGATTTCCCAGTTGGTATACCACATCTTGTCACCCCCTATACGATCGCCGGAAATCGGCTCGATAGGGCTGATTTTGCCGTAATCAAAACCACGCATGGAGTTGAGTCCACCAAGATAAAACCGTTCGTAAACCGGCAATTTATCCGTCTCATTTTCGAAGACCTGGCCAGCGGCCCCTTTGAAGTGGAAAACGGTCTTCCAGACCAGCGGGAAAAACCAGTTGGTGGAGCCTTCGAGTTTGGTAAACTGGGCATCACCGGCAAAGGGCCCGCCGGCATATTCGGCGCTCAGTAGGTGGTATGAGCCTTTCGTGGCACTGTAGATCCTGTCCCGGGTATCGCGGATGAAGGAGAATTTCACAGCGCTGGTAATATGGAGATCAACCGAGCTGCGGATGAGATACGAAGCGTTGTCAGAGACGTCGGTCAGGCTTGTATCGGTGAAGCTATAGGCCCCATTCAGGCGCCACTTCTCCCAGAGCGGATAGCCGATGCGCAGATCACCACCTTTGGAATCTTTGGTGTAGTCGTCATATTCCCGTTGGGTGTTGAAAATGTCGGCACCCCAGGAGAGTTGCGAGTCGTTCAGGTGCGGGTTGGTATAGCCGAGATTGTATCGCGAACTTTTTCCACTGGTAGCGACATTGGCGCTGAGAGAGAGTGTATCACCACGACCGAGGAAGTTGTTCTCTGAGATCTGGCCCATCAAAAGGAGGTGGTCAAGAGAGCTGTAGCCCGCGCCGATACTAAATGTTCCGGTGCTCTTCTCCTTGACTTCGATAGTGATATTCATCCGCGAAGGATCAAGAGAGGGCTCGGGGGTAATATTGACCTCTTCAAAATACTCAAGCCGCTGCAGGGCCTGGGTGCTTTCCCTGAGGGCCTTGGAATCAAAGACGCCTCCTTCCGCAATCCGCAGTTCTCTGCGGATGACGTTGTCCCTGGTCCGGGTGTTGCCTTTGATGTTGATACGATCAATATAGACCAGATCGCCTTTTTCGATGCGGAAATTGACATCAAGTCGACCGCCGGAAGGAGATTTCTGGATATTCGGTTTTACCGTGGCAAAGGCATAACCCTTCTCGGCGTAAAAATCGGTGATCTTGAGGATATCTTCCCGCATGATCTGACGGCTGAGGAATTCTTCATTTCTTATGACAAGAAGATTGAGCAGTTCCTGTTTGTCAGAGATCAGGTCGCCGGAGAAATCGATAGTTCCAACTTTGAAACGGGGCCCTTCCTCGACAGCAAAGGTGAGGTACAACAGATCTTTTTCCTGGCGGATGGTGGGCTCCGAGACCTTTGCCTCAAGGAAGCCATGGTTGTTGTAGAAGCTGACTATCTTGCTGATATCCTGTTTCATTACGTCCATTTTCAGGGTTCCAGAGGCGGTCAGCCAACTGAAAATACCCTTTTCATTGGTCTCCATCTCGTCGGCAAGGTCATCGTCGTCAAAGGTGGTATTTCCGACAAAATCAATTTTCTTGATGTAGATTTTCTTGCCTTCATCGATGATCAATCGGACGACAGCACCCTCTTTATTGGGGTACGATATTTCCGATTTGATCTCGGTGTTATAAAAGCCCTTTGATTTGTAGAGTTCGCGGATGGCTTCGATGGCTGCATTGATTTTTGCTTGGTTGAGAATCAAGTGCTCTTTGATGTTCGCTGCACCCAAGACATCCTCTTCTTTGAGTTCCTCAACACCTTCTAAGACAAGAGAACTGATGACCGGTTTTTCCACTACCTTGAAAAGGATCTCTTTACCTTTAGGGCCGTCATTTACGTCGATTTGAACATCGCTGAAATACCCCATGGCAAAAATTGCCTTCAGGTCCTCTCTCAGGGAAGATGGGCTGTAGATATCCCCCGCCTTGCTTTTGACCTTGCGTAAAATGGCCCCCGAATCAATACGTGAATTCCCCTGGGGCGCTAAGGTGGCAATGCGTTGATCCTTGCCGGTATAGAGAAGGATGTCGCTGACGATTGCAGAAATGCCGTTTCTCAGGGTCTCCGAGGTCAGTCCGTCCTTGAAGTAATAGCGTGGATTCTTGGGAGAGAGCAGGTCAAAGACCTTGATGTCGATACTGATCTGATTGCCGACAAAGGTCAGACTGCCTGCCGCGACATTGTCAAGGCCGGAGGTTTCTGCAACCTGCTGCAGCTGGCTGACGGACGGAGGCCATTCGCCCTGATAGTGCACAAGGGATTCTGCCTTTTTGCGTGGCATGAGAGTGAGGCCATTCGAGACAAGCGCCTCTTCGAGAAAGGCGTCCGACTGATCCGTCAGTTTGTCGACATTCTGTTGACTATTGATCTTCAGGGGCAGGTAGGTGGTGTTCTGCTCCGCTGAAATGGCCGGCGACGCAGAAAGACCTATGCCAAGGCAGAGAAGAAGAGCGTAGGCAGATCGGAAAAGGCCAAAAGTTTGGACAAAAGACAAGGTTTTCCTGGGCTGATCCATAAGAGAGTTCCTTTCTGTAGGTGATGTCCTGGGAGAGTCGGTAATAAGAGTAGGCATGGTTGAAGCGAATTGGGCTGTTTCAGTAACTGTAAGTGAATTATACGAAAATATGTTTAAGTCTGACTTGAAGCGGTACATGGGCTGAAAATTGCGATCATTATGCCATGTTTGACATAAATTGCAAAGACTGCAAATGGCTATCGTCCAAAAAGATCCATCTTGCGGCTGTTTTTTCAGGATCATTGGCAGGTATCAAGAGAGAGATATATCGTGTAATTTAATTCCATTCAGAGATGCCGGAACACGTTTGGCTGGTTCCTGAACAGCGTGTCTGCTGGTAATGGAGGAGGAAATTCAATGACAGGATGGCAATTTTGGAGAAAGGCCGGCCTTGATCTGCTCTTTCCACCCCGCTGTCTTCTCTGTGATACGGCTTTGCGGCAGGAGGCTAAGGCACTCTGCGAGAACTGCCTGTTGCACGTTGAATTCTTGCGGTCGCCATTGTGCAGGTGCTGTGGGGCGAAGGTGGCAGGTGGGCCTGAGCGAGTGCATTTCTGCGGCAGCTGCCTGCGTCATCCACCCCCTTACCGGAAGGCTATGGCAATTATTCGCTATGATCAACCGGCTGCGGTACTTCTGCATCGCTTGAAATACAACAAGGACACCTCTGTGTTACCGGGGTTGGCCAGGATTATTACAGCTGCTGGAAAACCGGATTTTCCCCACCCCGATCTTATTGTGCCGGTGCCGTTGCATCGAAGGAGATTGCAGGAGCGCGGCCTCAACCAGTCAGTATTCCTGGCCCGGCTGTTTTTCCCCGGACGTTTGCCGGATATTCATACTGACCTTCTCAGACGTGTCAGAGATACCCCGGCCCAGACGACCCTTGATGGCTCAGCCAGGCGCAAAAATCTCCGCTCCGCTTTTCTTGTCTCTGATAACCATAGGCTGCAGGGCAGATCGGTCTGTCTTGTTGATGATGTCTTCACCACTGGCACAACGGTGGCTGAATGCAGCCGCGCCCTGGTTCTGGCCGGGGCTGAGGAGGTATTAGTTCTTACCCTCGCCAGGGTGATTCCCGCACTGTAGTACATGTTGAAAGTGTTAAGAAAAAAAAGGAGATGGTTAAAGTTTGAATATGAGCGGAATCTCCTAGAAATCCTCAGTTCTCCAGTTTGAATTATAGTAATATGGAGGAATATGTAGGTATGTCCATTATTGAAGACATTGGTTGAATTGAATGGTTTTCTTAAATTGTGGATAACTTCAGGGGGTAATGACTAAGACCTCTATTTGACGTGAGAAAAGGGAGCCTTTCTGAAATGCCCTGAGAATAAGGACTTCATAAGAGGAGCGACGGAAAAGTCAGGCTGGGTCAGTGCTTGGCGATGTTGATAATAAGATATTGGCCTGATAAGAAATTTCTCAATATGGCCTTTGACTGGAAAGGGGAAATGGGGTTAATGCTCTTTCATAAATTCGCGTGCTGCCATATCCCGGTCGGGTGCTTCGGATTCTCTGTTAGAATTTTTTTTATCTGTTATTTCTCTGCGCTGGGGGGCGGCAGTAAGGTGGGATGCGCTTACACCGATATCTGCAAGATTGTCTTATATGGCTCTGAATCGCTTTAAAACCTGTTATGTAAAGGAAAGTGTATGATTTGGGAGAAGACAAAAGAGAGATTAAAGGATGCGCTTACAGAGAGTGCATACGCCCTCTGGATAGAACCTCTCGAGTGCGTCCAGGTTCAGGATGATACGGTGTTTCTTTCCAGCCCTGATCGGTATTTTAGTGCCTATATTACACAGCATTATCTTGGGATGATTGAAGAAAAGGTGCGGGAATCAGGAGCTCTGACGAAAAAGGTCATTCTCTGTGAAAAAGAAGGCAAACCCCAGGTTATAAGCCCGGTAAAGGGGCAGATGCGATTGCCCAATGTCCCTGAAAATAAATCGAAAATTCGTTCATTGCACCCACGCTACACCTTCTCCGAGTTTATGGTAGGTGACAGTAATATTTTGGCGCAGTCCGCCTGCAAATCGATGACCGCTTGTGACGATTCGGTGGGGCCATGCCTCTATATCAATAGCAGTACTGGGCTTGGTAAAAGCCATCTGACCCATGCGGTGGCTCATCAGATTTTGACCGAGTCACCGATGACGAGATTGCATTATGTGACCGCCCAGCAATTTGCCACTGAAATGGTGCGGGGTATTCAGTCCAATACCATGGATTCCTTCAAGAGGAAATACCACGAACAATGCGATATCCTGCTGGTGGAAGATGTACACTCCCTAACCGGCAAGAAGAAGACTCAGGAGGAACTCAATGAACTCCTTGATTCTCTGATAAAATCCGGAAAGCGGGTAATTCTTACGGCTAATAGTGCACCGCGGGATCTGGTTGGGATTGATGAGGAATTTCGCTCGAGGATGTCGGCAGGCCTGGTGACGAGCATCAAGGCCCCGGATATCTCTACCCGTCTGAGGATTGTCGAGAAGAAGGCCTCACAGCATCAACTCTGCCTTGATGAGGGGCTAGTTGACTACCTTGCCCAACATATCCGGGGCGATGTGCGTAAGGTCGAGTCTGCCCTCATCGCCATCAGGGCCAAAGCCAGGCTCATGGGAGGGCAGGTGGGCCTGGATCTGGTAAAAGAGGTGGTGACAAACATTGTAGGACACAATCAGGTGCTGACTACCGCCATGATCAGCGACCTCGTCAGTAGTCAATTCAAGGTGAGCCTCACGGACATGCAGTCCCGTTCCAGGAAAAAAGCACACACCTTTCCTCGGCAGGTAGCCATGTATCTCTGCCGCAAATATACCGGAGAATCTCTCGCCGATATAGGCAGGACCTTTAACCGTGATCATTCAACTGTTCTGCATTCTATCAAGGTTGTCACGACACTTACTGTTCGTGACACCTCCATCGGGGCACAGCTGAATCTGCTCAGCGATAAGGTGAAACAACTCTGAAAGAGCTGCACCGGGGGCGATATATTCAACAAAGGGCCTGATCGTTCCAACGATCAGGCCCTTTGTTGTTTTCGCTGCTCAGGCAGAAGGCGCCGGAGCAAAAGGCTTGGGATTTTAGAAATAAACCCCCTTGAGTTCGGTCCCGTATTCTTCGGATCCGGAGGCATTCTGCAGGGTCTGGGCGGTCCGGGATGCAGTCTTGATCATGTCGTTGATGCCAATACCTTCCCAACCAAAGCCACAGACAAAGAGTCCGGGGTTCTCCTGCAGCAGTGTATCGCGCCAGGTGAGGAGCTGCGGATAGCCTTTTTCCAGTTGCGGAATGGCCCCCTCGGGCCGCAGTACCGTGCTGTAGTCCGGCTCGCCGGTCAGGTCAAGGATCTCGCGCACATCCTGCAGGGCCATTCTGGTCATGGTGGCATCGTCAAGTTCGAGCCGTTCCGGGTGGCGCCGACCGCCGATCAGGGTTTCAAAGACGATATGACCCTCAGGAGCCCTGCCGGGAAACATGTTGGAGGAAAAGAGCGTACCGAGGCTGAAACGACCTTCCTGTTCCGGGGTTAGATAGCCAAAACCAGGGGGCAGTGCCCCTCCGTTGGCAAAACCGAAGACCACTGTGGCGATCCAGGCCTCTGGCACTGCCGGCAAGGGTTTGGCGGGGCCGATATCCTGCAAGAGATTGAGTGCCGCATTGACCGGCAGGGCCAGGACGAGGTTTCTCGCAGTATGAATCCCTTTTTCCGAG
>JAUYSF010000365.1 GCA_030696435.1 Desulfoprunum sp.
GCTCCTCGCCAGGACCCTTACCGCCGTCAACGCCAAGCCGATTTCAGCGATCATGACCCGCACCGTCTCCGCCTCCGGCCTTGACTGGGGGGTGCTCGCCGCCGCCGGGGTCCTGACCATTCTGCCAGGCGCCCTGGTCATCTATTTTGTCCGCAACCATATCGCCAAGGGCTTTGCCCTCGGTCGCGTATAAGGAGAAATATCATGACGTTCAACTGGATGGCCTGGACGGCGCCGACCGCCACCTTCTTTGGCATCATCTTTTGTCTCTTGGTGATCATGACGGTCTGGGAACTGAAATGCCCCGGCGGTGCACCGCGTATCGGTATTCTCCGTTTCGAGACCACCCGGGGCGACCGGCTTTTTGTCTCGCTTCTCGGATCGGCCTTTATTCATATATTGTGGCTGGCGCTCTTTGCCGGCCTCAGTCTGTGGTGGGCTTTCGCCCTCTCCTGCATCTATGCACTCGCCGTCTTCCGGTGGGTATAATGTTCAAAAGGAACTCAAACAAAAGAGGAGAAAATCGATGATTAAACAGCTTGTAACGGCAACAGCATTGGCCGCCTTATTGGCGGGACCCGCGGTAGCGGGAATGGATGAGGCAAAAAAATGGGTGGACAGCGAGTTCCAGCCCTCGACCCTCGCTAAGGAAGCGCAACTGAAGGAGATGGAGTGGTTCGTAAAAGCCGCCGAACCGTTCAAAGGTCTGGAGATCAAGGTGGTGTCCGAGACCATCACCACCCATGAGTACGAATCCAAGACCCTGGCCAAGGCCTTCACCGAAATCACCGGCATTAAACTCACCCACGACCTGATCGGCGAGGGCGACGTTATCGAAAAACTGCAGACCCAGATGCAGTCCAATAAGAATATCTACGATGCCTATATCAACGACTCCGACCTGATCGGCACCCATTTCCGTTATCAGCAGGCGGTGCCGCTGACCGACTGGATGAGCGGCGAGGGCAAAGATGTTACAAATCCCCAGCTCGATGTTAATGACTTTATCGGCAAATCCTTTACCACCGGCCCCGACGGCAAACTCTATCAGATCCCCGATCAGCAGTTCGCCAACCTCTACTGGTTCCGCTACGACTGGTTCAAGCGTCCGGATCTCAGGAAGAAATTCAAAGAGCTCTACGGCTACGAACTCGGTGTGCCGGTCAACTGGTCGGCCTATGAGGACATCGCCGAATTCTTCTCCGAGAAGGTCAAAGAAATCGACGGCAAGCGGGTTTATGGTCATATGGATTACGGCAAGAAGGATCCGTCACTCGGTTGGCGCTTCACCGATGCCTGGCTGTCGATGGCCGGTGCCGGTGACAAGGGTATTCCCAACGGCCTGCCGGTCGATGAATGGGGTATCCGGGTTGAGGGTTGCAGGCCTGTCGGTTCCACCGTCGAACGGGGTGGCGACACCAACGGTCCGGCTGCGGTCTACGCCCTGACCAAGTACATCGACTGGATGAAGAAATACGCCCCACCCGAGGCCGCCGGTATGACCTTCTCCGAGGCCGGTCCGGTTCCTGCTCAAGGCGCAATCGCCCAGCAGATCTTCTGGTACACCGCCTTCACGGCCGATATGGCCAAACCGGGCACCCCGGTTGTTGATGAAAAAGGCCTGCCGAAATGGCGTATGGCCCCCTCTCCGCATGGCCCGTACTGGCAGGAAGGCATGAAACTCGGCTATCAGGATGCCGGCAGCTGGACCCTGATGAAATCCACCCCGGTTGATCGCCGCAAGGCCGCCTGGCTCTACGCCCAATTCGTCATCTCCAAGACCGTCAGTCTGAAAAAGACCCATGTTGGCCTGACCCCGATCCGCGAAAGCGATATCTGGGATAAATCCTTCACCGAGCGTGCCCCGAAGCTCGGCGGTCTCGTCGAGTTCTACCGCAGCCCGGCCAGGGTGCAGTGGACCCCGACCGGCACCAACGTGCCTGATTATCCGAAACTGGCCCAGCTCTGGTGGCAGAATGTCGCCGATGCGGTAACCGGTGACAAGACCCCGCAGCAGGCCATGGATTCCCTGGCCCAGCAGCAGGAGAAGGTCATGGAACGTATTGAAAAATCAGGCGTTCAGGGCGAATGCGGACCGAAACTGAACGAGCCGAAAGATGCCCAGTACTGGTTTGACCAGCCGGGTGCACCGCAGCCAAAGCTGGCCAACGAGAAACCGAAAGGTGAGACCGTTGACTACGACGAGCTCGTCAAGAGCTGGGCTGCCGCCAAGAAATAAGGCCAATCCACCCATGGCATCCCGTCTGAGAACCGGCGGGATGTCCTTGATGCACAAAACAGACTGGCGGCCTCCGTCGCCAGTCTGTTTTTTTGTTTTCCGACGCCAGAATGAGCCGATTCGATGCATGTTCCGACCGCATCGCTGTCGCCCCAGCCCGATTACCCAAGGAGAAAACGATGTCAGCCTATGTCTTAGCAATCGACCAGGGCACCACCTCAAGCAGGGCCATTATCTTCAATGATGAATTCGAGATTGTCGCCAGTGCCCAGCAAGAATTCCCGCAGTATTTCCCGCAGTCCGGCTGGGTCGAGCATGATCCCGAGGAGATCTGGGCATCGACCGTCACCACCTGCCGCAAGGCCCTGGACAAGGCCGGGTTGACGGCCAAGGATATCGCCGCCATCGGCATCACCAACCAGCGCGAGACCACCATCGTTTGGGACCGGCAGACCGGCCAGCCCATCCACCGGGCCATCGTCTGGCAGGACCGGAGGACCGCAGATCTCTGTTCCCAACTCCACGCCGACGGCCACAACCCGATGATCGCGGCTAAAACCGGGCTCCTCCTCGATGCCTATTTTTCCGGTACCAAGATCAGCTGGTTACTCGATAATGTCGAAGGGGCAAGAAGGATGGCCGAAGATGGCCGTCTGCTGTTTGGCACCGTCGATACCTTTCTGCTCTGGCGATTGACCGGCGGCACACAGCATGCCACCGATGCCACCAACGCCTCCCGCACCCTGCTCTACAATATCCATGAAAATTGCTGGGACGAGGAACTGCTGGACCTGTTGCGGGTACCCGCCTCGATGCTGCCGGAGGTAAAAGATTCCTCCGCCGATTTCGGCATGACCGATGCGGCCATCCTCGGTGCCGCCATCCCGGTGCGCGGCATCGCCGGCGACCAGCAGGCCGCCCTGGTCGGTCAGGCCTGTTTTAAGCCAGGCATGATCAAATCGACCTACGGCACCGGCTGCTTTATCGTACTCAATACCGGAGACGAGGCGGTAATCTCGAAGAACCGTCTGCTCACCACCATAGGCTACCGCCTGAATGGCAAGACCACTTACGCCCTCGAAGGTTCGATCTTCGTGGCCGGGGCTGCCGTCCAGTGGATGCGCGACGCCATGGGCCTGATCGAGTCCGCCTCCGAGACCGGTCAGCTTGCCCGCAAGGCCGATATCAGCCAGGATGTCTATCTAGTCCCGGCCTTCACCGGTCTTGGCGCCCCCCATTGGGATCCTGATGCCCGTGGCGCCATCTTCGGTATTACAAGGGCCACCGGTCCGGCCGAACTGTCGCGTGCCGCCCTGGAGTCGGTCTGCTATCAGACCCGAGATCTACTGGAGGCAATGCGCGGCGACTGGGCGGGCATGGGCGATACGGTGCTGCGTGCCGACGGCGGTATGACCGCCTCGAACTGGACCATGCAGTTCCTGGCCGATATCCTCAACGCTCCAGTCGACCGGCCCAAGGTCCTGGAGACCACCGCAGTCGGCGCCGCCTATCTGGCCGGGCTCTACGAAGGCATCTTCCCCGCCCCGGAGGAATTCGCCACTTCCTGGAAACGGGATCGGCGCTTCACCCCCGCCTTCGACGAAGACCTGCGGGTTCGCAAGTATAACGGCTGGAAGGATGCCATCCGCCGGACGCTGACCCGATAATTTTTGCACCCACACCATCCTGGCTTGGCTACCCTGTAATGCCATATCCAAATCAAGATGAGAACGCGAAGACAAGC
>JAUYSF010000408.1 GCA_030696435.1 Desulfoprunum sp.
AAGGCCCACCAGATATTCAGACAGAAAAAGGCCAACCAGAAGATGTGGATGAAGGCCGAACCGAGCAGTGAGACAAAGAGCCGGTCACCCCGCGTCGTTTCAAAACCGAGGATGCCGTTGCGGGGCGAGCCGCCCGGAACCCTGATCTCCCAGACCGTCATGGTGATAAGCAGGCCGAGGATAATGAGAAAGAAGGCGGCAGTTGGCGTAGTCCAGGCCATCCAGTTGAGGTTCATATATCTCTCCTTAGACGCGGCCGAGGGCAAAACCCTTGGCGATATGGTTGCGGACAAACCAGATAACGAGTGCTCCCGGCAGGATGGTCAAGGCACCGGCGGCGGCCAATACGCCCCAGTCAAGACCCGAGGCCGAGACTGTCCGGGTCATGATCGCCGAAATCGGTTTGGCGTGGACCGAGGTCAGGGTCCGGGCAAGGAGCAGTTCCACCCAGGAAAACATGAAGCAGAAAAAGGCCGTGACACCGATGCCGGAGGCGATATTGGGGATGAAGATCTTGACGAAAAAACGAGGCCAGGAATAGCCGTCGACAAAGGCCGTTTCATCGATTTCTTTCGGGATGCCGGACATGAAACCTTCGAGGATCCACACGGCCAGCGGCAGGTTGAACAGGCAGTGGGCCAGGGCCACGGCGATATGGGTGTCGAAGAGGCCGATCGACGAGTAGAGCTGGAAAAAGGGCAGGGCAAAGACCGCCGGCGGGGCCATGCGGTTGGTCAGCAGCCAGAAGAACAGGTGCTTGTCGCCGACAAAGCTGTAGCGCGAAAAGGCATAGGCCGCCGGCAAGGCGAAGGTCACCGAGATCACCACGTTGATGCTGACATAGATCATCGAGTTGATATAGCCCGAGTACCAGGACTTATCGGTAAAGATTACCCGGTAGTTATCAAAGGTCAGGTGCTGCGGCCAGAGGCTGAAGACCGAGAGGATCTCCTCGTTGGTCTTCAGGCTCATGTTGACCAGCCAGTAGATCGGCAGCAGCAGAAAGAAAATATAGATGACCGGAACAAGCCATTTCAGCCGCATATCAGGCACCTCCTCCTTCCTTGGTGGGGCTGCTCTCTTCGCCGACATTGCTCATGACGGTATAGAAGATCCAGGAGGAGAGCAGGATGATGAGGAAATAGACAAGCGACATGGCGGCGGCATTGCCCAGATCAAACTGACCGATGGCCAGCTTGACCAGGTCGATGGACAGAAAGGTCGTCGAGTTGCCGGGGCCGCCGCCGGTGACGACAAAGGGTTCGGTGTAGATCATGAAGCTGTCCATGAAGCGCAGCAGGATGGCAATCAGGAGCACCCGGTGCATCTTCGGCAGCTGGATATAACGAAAGATCGCCCAGCGTGAGGCCCCGTCGATCCGGGCGGCCTGGTAGTAGGCATCGGGGATTGAGCAGAGACCGGCATAGCACAGCAGCACAACGAGGCTGGTCCAGTGCCAGATATCCATGATGACGACGGTAATCCAGGCGGCGATGGGATCCTGGGTATAGTTGTAATCGATGCCGAAGGCGGCCAAGGTGTGGCCGAGCAGACCGATATCGACCCGACCGAAGATCTGCCAGATAGTGCCGACCACGTTCCAGGGGATAAGCAGCGGCAGGGCCATATTGACCAGACAGAGCGGCACGCCCCAGCCTTTTTTCGGCATGGTCAGGGCAATAGCGATACCAAGCGGTATTTCGATGGCCAGGATGATGCCGGAGAACAGCAACTGCCGGAGGAAGGCCTGGTGGAATCGCGGGGAGTGGACCAGATCCCTGAACCAGTCGAAACCGACCCAGAAGAAGACATTGTTGCCGAAGGTGTCCTGCACCGAATAGTTGACCACGGTCATCAGCGGGATGACCGCACTGAAGGCGACAATCAGAAATACCGGCAGGACCATGAACCATGCCTTTTGATTTACCTGTTTTGCAATCACAGCGTCTCTCCTGTCACAAGGTGTTCATCGAGGTAGATATTGGCGTGCCGGGTATCGATGACGAGGGTGCCCATGTCGCCGGTCAGAGCCGTCATCTCCGGCATGATGACGCTGAGCTGGCAGTTGTTCAAGGCCACTTTGGCGATCTTGTGCCGGCCGATGTCATCGATCTTGAGGATCTTCACCGGCAGGCCGTCTCTGCCGGGGGCTTCGAGTTTGAGGTGTTCCGGCCGCACTCCGAGTTCGATCTTGCCGGTGGGCTGCGCTTTGTAGGATTGATTGAGCACGATTTCGATGCCATCAATGGTCGCCCTGTTACCTTTCAGGGCGCAGGGCAGGATGTTCATGCCGGGCGAGCCGATAAAATAGCCGACAAAGGTGTGCTCAGGCCGCTCAAACAGGGCCTCGGGGGTGCCGATCTGGACAATTGCCCCGCCGTACATGACGATGACCTCATCGGCAAAGGTCAGGGCCTCGGTCTGGTCATGGGTGACGTAGATCATCGTAAATTTGAACTTCTTGTGCAGGCTCTTGAGCTGGGAACGCAGCTGCCACTTGAGCTGTGGGTCGATGACCGTCAGCGGTTCGTCAAAGAGGATGGCGTTGACGCTCTTGCGGATCAGGCCGCGGCCGAGTGAGATCTTCTGTTTGGCATCGGCGGTGAGGTGCTGGGCCTTGCTGTAGAGGTCTTTTTCGAGGCCGAGCATGCCGGCCAGTTCAATCACCCTCGGTTCAATCTCCTGCTTGGTCCTGCCCCGGTTTTTCAAGGGAAAGGCCAGATTTTCAAAGACCGTCATGGTGTCGTAGATCACCGGGAACTGGAAAATCTGGGCAATATTGCGCTGCTCAGTCGGCAAACGGGTGACATCCTGCTCGTTGAACAGGACCTGGCCGCGGGTCGGGATGAGCAAGCCGGAGATGATATTGAGCAGGGTCGTCTTGCCGCAGCCCGATGGTCCGAGCAGGGCATAAGCCCCGCCGTCCCGCCAGGTCAGGTTGAGTTTTTTCAGGGCGAAATCATCCGGATTCTCGGATTCGCCGCGGTAGGAGTGGGCAAGGTCTTTGAGGGTGATACTGGCCATGGTGCGCTCCTTAGCGATCCGAAAGGGCTTCCGGGGTGACGACGAGATTCTGCCGGTCGTCGAAGACATAGAATTTGCAAGGGTCAAGAAATACTTCGATCGTTTCGTCGATATCCAGGGTGTGGATGCCGTGAGCCAGGACGACCCAACGCAATCCGGCCACATCGACATGGACGTAGCTTTCCGAGCCGGTGATCTCGGTCACCACCACCCTGGCTTTGACGCTGATCGCCTCGGCCGACGGACGCCGCAGATAGAGGTGATTGGGCCGGAAGCCGATGGTGTAATCGGCATCCGGCAGGTTGGGGAGCCGGCCGATGACCGGGATATTCACATGGCTCTTAAAGAGCATCGTGTTGTTGAGTTTGGTCACCGGCAGGATATTCATCGGTGGATCGGAAAAGGTCTGGGCGGTGATGATATTTGCAGGTCGCCTAAAGACCTCGATGGTCGGGCCGAACTGG
>JAUYSF010000086.1 GCA_030696435.1 Desulfoprunum sp.
TTCCCGAAAAGGCCTTCCCCTTTTGGCCCTCGCAGCATTAGGAGTAATTTATGGCGATATCGGCACCAGCCCTCTGTACACCATCAAGGAATGTTTTTCCGGAAAACATGGGGTAGCCGTCACCCCTGCCAATGTTACCGGAATCATGTCGATGGTCTTCTGGTCGTTGATCATAGTCATAAGTTTAAAATACGTTACATTTCTTCTGCGAGCCGACAACAAAGGCGAAGGTGGAACTTTTTCTCTCTTGGCCACACTTCGAAGCAAGCTCAAGGACAACAAAAAAATATGGGCCTTGCTCACCTTCCTCGCTGCCGCCGGCGCATCGCTCCTCTATGGCGATGGAGTGATCACCCCTGCCATATCAGTACTTTCAGCAGTTGAAGGCCTCAATATGGCCACCGATGCGGCCGCTCCTTATGTGGTCGCGATTACCTGCCTGATCCTTATCGCCCTTTTTTCTATACAAAAACAGGGGACCGCAGTCATAGGTAAGGTCTTTGGCCCTGTTATGATTGTCTGGTTCGCGACGATAGGGGCCTTAGGATTCAGAGCGATTCTCCATCAACCCGGAATTCTTGCCGCAGTAAATCCCCTTTGTGCGGTCAATTTTTTTGCCGTGAATCATTTTCACGGCATTGTTGCCCTTGCCTCGGTGGTTCTCTGTATTACCGGAGGCGAGGCGCTCTATGCCGATATGGGCCATTTTGGTCGTTTACCCATCCGCCTTGGCTGGTATGGCGTGGTCCTCCCCGGTCTGCTGCTCAACTACTTCGGCCAGTGCGCTCTCCTGCTGCACAATCCCGATATTGCCAACGTCAACCCCTTCTACGCCCTGGCCCCGAAATCGCTGCTCTATCCTCTGGTCGGACTGGCCACCTTCTCGACCATCATTGCCTCACAGGCCATGATTTCAGGTGTCTATTCGCTCACCCAGCAGGCTATCCAACTGGGATTTACCCCACGTATGCGCATCATCCACACCTCCGAACAGGCCAAGGGCCAGATCTATATGCCGACGGTGAACTGGATGCTTATGCTTGCCTGCCTCACCCTGGTCCTGGTGTTCAAAGAGTCCAGCAGACTTGCGGCGGCCTACGGAATTGCCGTGACCGCCACCATGGCCATCACCTCATTTATGTATTTCCAGGTCACCTGCATTAAGTGGAATTGGCCTCTGTGGAAAAGTGCTTCACTGCTGGTGCTTTTCCTGTTTTTCGATCTTTCCTTTCTCGGGGCCAATCTGTTGAAGGTGGTCGACGGAGGCTGGATAACCATCGGCATTGCCGCTTTTGTCGCGACCAGTATGATCACCTGGCGTGACGGCAGGGCCTTGCTGGCAAAACACTATAGTTTAATGCGCATGCCTGCCGATGTATTTCTTAAAGATCTTACCGAACTCGACCTGCCACGCACATCCGGCACGGCTGTATTCATGTCCATCACCCCCGATGGTATACCCCACACCCTCCTGCATCTGCTCAAGCACAACGAGGCCCTGCACGAGCGAATATTGCTGTTTTCCGCGCTGTCGTCTGAAACACCAACGGTTGACCAGGAAGACAGGCTAAGCATAGAGAATCTCGGCCAGGGTTTTTACAGAGTCCATGCCCATTACGGTTTTATGGAAGCGCCGAACATTTTAAAGATTCTCGATCTTCTCAGCAAGAAAGGGATCACCATTGATATTTACTCCACCTCCTTCTTTCTTGGCCGCGAAACCCTCTTGGCAACCGGCACGGCACCCATGGCCCAGTGGCGAAAATTTCTCTTTATCTACATGTCCCGCAACTCGTGGAATGCCACCTCCTTCTTCGGCCTGCCGCCTGATCGTGTTATCGAATTGGGAACCCAGGTGGAATTATAATTCCATTTCCAAATCAAAATGAGAACGCGAAGGCAATCGAGCAGCGACGAGACAGTACATAGAAGTATGGCGAGGAGCCGCACAACGTGTGCCGACAAAATTAACGCTTGGTTTGGAATTAGAAAAGGCACCGCTTTCAATCATTTTTTCTCTGCACTCACCTCCCAAAAGATACATATCCCTCGTTCCAGATCAAATCTTGATAGCAATTTGATGATTCCTCCAAGTGTTTTGACCTTATCTTGATGTCAATTGTGCTACAGTTATTGAAAGAGATGAGTATTCCGGCAAGTGGCAAAGAACGGCCTGATAGAAACACGGTGACAGGAGTATCGTAATGAATGTCTATGAATGGCAGCAAACAATCCTTCTTTTTGTGACACTGCTCCTGCTGATAAAACCTCTTGGAACCTTCATGGCCAGGGTCTATCAAGGTGAATGGACTTTCTTGTCACCAGTCCTTTTGCCGTGTGAGAATCTTCTTTACCGCCTTTGCCGGGTGGATAGCGATGAGGAGATGGATTGGCGGCGATATGCCCTCGCTATGCTGCTGTTCAACCTCGTCTGTTTTGTAACGCTCTTTGTCATATTGCTCACTCAGCAGCTGTTGCCGCTCAATCCGCAGCACCTCCCGGCCTTTTCCTGGCCGCTCGCCTTCAACACCTCTGTCAGTTTCACCACCAACACCAACTGGCAGAACTACGGAGGTGAAGCAAACTCCAGTTATTTCAGTCAGATGGCTGGATTTACCGTGCACAATTTCGTCTCTGCCGCAACCGGTATGGCTATCGCTATCGCCATGATCAGGGGATTCGTGCGGCGAAAAACCTCAAGCCTGGGCAATTTCTGGGTTGATCTCGTTCGCAGCACACTCTATATCCTCCTGCCTCTTTCTCTGGTGGTCGCCCTCGTCCTTGTTTCCCAGGGAGTGATTCAGAATTTCAGCCCCTACAAGACGGTGTCTTTGATCGAGTCAACCAATACACCGGGGGAAGTGCAGATCCCCATGGGACCGGTTGCCTCTCAGGAGGCCATCAAGGAATTGGGAACCAACGGCGGCGGCTTTTTCAACGCCAACTCAGCCCACCCTTTTGAGAACCCAACGCCCTTCTCCAACTTCATCGAGATTCTCCTCATCCTGCTCATTCCAGCCAGTCTTACCTCTACCTTTGGCACGATGGTCGGCAACACCCGACAGGGCTGGGGGCTTCTTTCGATTATGTTTTTTCTGCTCATCGTGTCGTTTGCCGTCCTGCAATGGGCGGAGACGAGTGGTAATCCACTGCTGTCGGGTCTCGGAGTGCATGGCGGCAACATGGAAGGAAAAGAGGTTCGTTTCGGTCTCGCCGGCAGCAGTCTTTTTTCGGTAGCTAGCACCGGCACCTCCTGCGGGGCGGTCAATAGCATGCACGATTCCCTGACCCCGCTCGGCGGCCTGGTACCGCTCAGCCTCATCCTGACCGGCGAAGTGGTCTTCGGTGGGGTTGGCTCCGGGTTGTATACCATGCTGGCCTTTGCCGTCATTGCTGTTTTTGTCTCCGGCTTGATGATCGGCCGAACGCCGGAGTACCTCGGTAAAAAGATTGAGGTGCGGGAGATATGGCTGTCAATCCTGACGGTTCTCACCGCCGGGGTCACCGTCTTGATCTTTTCCGGCTTGGCATTACTCATCCCCTCGGCCGTCGCCTCGATGGCAAATCCGGGCGCCCACGGTCTTTCCGAGGTGCTTTACGGATTTGCCTCCATGGCCAACAACAACGGCAGCGCCTTCGCCGGACTGAACGGCAACGTCAACTTCTATAACCTCCTTGGGGCGTTGGCCATGCTTATCGGCCGCTATATCCCGGCCCTTGCCGTACTTGCCATGGCCGGATCGCTGGCCGAAAAAAAATTCATCCCCGCCAGTCTCGGCACCCTGCCAACCGACCGTGCACCCTTTGTCATCTGGCTGCTGCTGGTCATTGTCATCGTCGGCGCCCTGACCTTTTTTCCGGCGCTTGCCCTTGGACCGATCGCTGAACACCTGATCATGACAGGAGGTAACTGAGTCATGTCAAAACACAGGCAACCATCTCCATCGGTTTTTGCCGGCGAACTCTTCCGGGGAGCCCTGATAGATTCTCTGAAAAAACTCGATCCGCGCAGCCTCTGGCGCAATCCGGTGATGTTTTCGGTAGAAATCGCCAGCACCATCACTCTGGTCACCTTCATCATGTCGCTTACCGGCAGCGGCAGGGAGCCGGTCTGGTTCACCGGGTCGGTTACACTCTTTCTCTGGCTGACGGTTCTCTTCGCCACTTTTGCCGAGGCCTTGGCAGAGGGCCGCGGCAAGGCCCGGGCCGCCTCACTGCGCCAGTCGCGCACCAATGTCATGGCTAAACGCCTTGTCAAGCCGGAATTCGGCAGTAGCTTCACTGCTGTTGAGGCCGGTCAACTGCGCAAAGGCGACTGCATCCTGATTGAGGCAAGCGAACTGATCGCCGGCGACGGTGACGTTATCAGTGGTGCAGCCCTCGTTGATGAATCCGCCGTCACCGGTGAATCAGCTCCAGTCGTGCGCGAGTCGGGTGGAGATCGCAGCGCGGTCACCGGCGGCACCACGGTCATTGCCAATTCCATTATCGTCAGGATTACCGCTGATCCCGGCGAAACCTTTCTGGACCGGATGATTTCCCTCATCGAGGGGGCCAAGAGGCGCAAGACCCCGAATGAAGTTGCCCTGGAAGTGCTGCTGATATCGCTGACCCTGGTCTTTATGTTGGTATGCGCCAACATCAGTCCGCTGTCAATTTACAGCGCGGAGGCGACCGGACACGGACAGCCTGTTTCTCTGACCATCCTGGTGGCCCTCTTCGTCTGCCTGGCTCCTACGACAATCGCTGCCCTGCTGCCGGCCATCGGCATTGCCGGTATGAATCGGCTTTTCCAGAAAAACGTCATCGCCCTGTCCGGCAGGGCGGTCGAGGCCGCAGGCGATGTCAATGTCCTGTTGCTCGACAAAACCGGCACCATTACTCTCGGCAATCGGCAGGCGGTAGCCTTTGTCCCGGTAAGCGGTCAGACCGAACACGAACTGGCAAAGGTTGCCTTAACAGCATCAATGACCGATGAGACGCCGGAAGGCCGAAGTATTGTTCTCCTGGCGGAAAAGAAATATAATCTGCAGAAGAGCCCGCTCCCAGAAGATGCCGAGAGGGTTTCCTTTAGCGCCGAAACGCGTCTGTCCGGGGTCAATATAGGCGGCAGACAGTTCCGCAAGGGAGCGGCTGATGCGATTATTGCCTTTGTTAAAAATCTTGGCGGCAGCATACCGAAGGATTTGCACGACCTGGTCAACACTATTGCCCACGCCGGTTCCACCCCGCTGGTGGTCTGCCGCGATGCCGCGATTCTCGGAGTAATTAACCTAAAAGACATCTTGAAGACAGGTATACAGGAGCGCTTCGTGCAATTGCGCAACATGGGAATCAAGACCGTCATGATCACCGGCGACAATCCTTTGACGGCCGCAGCCATTGCCGCCGAAGCCCAGGTCGATGATTTCCTCGCCCAGGCCAGACCCGAAGACAAGCTGAAAATGATCCGCGACTACCAGGAGCAGGGCTTCATGGTGGCGATGACCGGCGACGGTACCAATGATGCCCCGGCCCTGGCCCAGGCCGATGTGGCCGTCGCCATGAACACCGGTACCCAGCCGGCTCGGGAGGCCGCCAATATCATTGATCTTGACAGTAACCCGACAAAACTCCTTGATATCGTCGAAATCGGCAAACAGATTCTCATGACCCGCGGTAATCTCACCACCTTCAGTATCTCAAACGATGTGGCCAAATACTTCGCCATCATCCCGGCGGCGCTCATATCCCTCTATCCTCAGTTGGAGAGGTTGAATGTCATGCATCTGGCCAGTCCCTATAGTGCCATCATCTCGGCGGTGATATTCAATGCTGTTATTATTCCCTTTCTCATCCCGCTTGCACTCAGAGGCACGAAGTACCGGCCCATGCCGGCTGAAAAACTGCTGATCCATAACCTCCTGATCTATGGAGTGGGCGGTATGATTGTGCCCTTCATCGGCATCAAAGCCATCGATATGGTAGTCGGCCTGCTCGTCTCAGCCACAACCGGAGGGAGTATATGAAAGATCTGAAATCGGCACTTCTCCTCGTCCTTTTTCTGACCCTTTTGTTGGGAGGGATCTATCCGGCTGTCGTAACGGTCGCTGCCAACCTTCTCTTCCCCCATCAGGCCGAGGGCAGTCTGGTCGCCGATGGCTACGGCAGGGTGGTCGGCTCAAAGCTCATCGGCCAACCCTTTAGCGAAGCAAAATATTTCTGGCCCCGACCTTCGGCCACCGCAGCATTTGCCTATAATCCACTCTTGTCAGCAGGTTCCAATCTCGGCCCTACCCATCCTGAACTGATCCGGCAGGTTAAAGAGCGCATCACCCGATTTCGAGACACCGGGGTTACAGGAGAGATCCCTGCCGATCTGGTATTTGCTTCGGCAAGTGGCCTGGACCCGCATATTTCTCCTGAGGCAGCCTGGCTGCAGGTCCCCCGCATTGCCAAGGCCAGGGGCCTGAGCGTTGAAAAAGTGCATAGGTTCGTCGTCACGACGACACAAGGACCTCAGGCAGGAACTCTGGGGGCGCCAAGGGTCAATGTTCTGGCTCTGAATATGGCACTCGATAGAGATACAGTGTTGCCATGAGTATGCCGCAAAATGATATGCGCCCTTCGCCGGAGGCCATGCTGAAAGCAGCACAGGCGGAGGAAAGAGAAGGGAAACGGGGGCGGCTGAAGATCTTCATGGGCTATGCCGCCGGGGTCGGCAAAACCTATACTATGCTGAAAGTCGCCGGACAGCTCAAGCTGGAAGGACGGGATGTCGTGGCTGCCTATGTCGAATCGCACGGTCGAGCCGAGACCGATGCCCTGCTCGAAGGTCTGGAGATCCTGCCCAAGGCCCAGTATGACTACCAGGGCGTGTTGCTCCCTGAACTCGATATCGATGCAACTCTTGCCCGAAAAGCCGAGATCGTCCTAGTCGATGAACTGGCCCATACCAACGTTCCCGGCTCCCGGCATGAAAAGCGCTGGCAGGATATAGAGGAGCTCCTGGCTGCCGGCATTGATGTCTACACGACCGTCAATGTCCAGCATTTTGACAGTCAGAGCGACATCGTCACCCAGATAACCGGCGTTGCCGTACAGGAGACCGTGCCCGACAGCATGCTTGATCAGGCGGCTGAAATCATGCTGGTCGATATTCCGCCCGAGGAGTTGCTGGAACGTCTGCGTCAGGGGAAAGTCTATATCTCCGAGCAGGCAACCTGGGCTGCCCAGAATTTTTTCAGGCCCGGTAATCTTATCGCCCTGCGCGAAGTTGCCCTGCGTCGCACTGCCGCCAAGGTGGACGACGAGATGCGCAGCTATATGGAAACCCGCGCCATCCCGGGCCCCTGGCCGGCAACCGAGCGCCTGCTGGTCTGCGCCAGCGGCAGTCCCTTCAGCGAGAAACTGATCCGTACCACCCGCCGCCTCGCCGAAGAATTGAAGGCCGGGTGGTTTACCGTCTATATTGAGACCCCAAGCCATGCCAGACAGCAGCAGGAGAATCGGGAAAGGATCTGGCGTGATCTGCGTCTGGCCGAAAGCCTTGGGGCTGAGGTGGCGACCATTACCGCCTCTTCGGTTGCCGAGGCGATTATCGAGTATGCCCAGCGCCACAACGTCACCAGAATCGTTGTCGGCAAACCGGCAAAATCCCGTTGGCGTGAACTTTTCCGTCCGCCCATCGTGGATCAGATTATCCGTCTCAGCGGGGCAATTGACGTCCATGTTGTCAGTATTAACGTTGCTTCTCTCAACTTAGTAAGCCGGATTTTCCATCGAAAACCTGATGTGCCCTGGTTTGACTACCTGGCAAGTCTGGCCCTGGTGACAGGGGCGACAGTGCTTTTGAGTCTGGTTCAGCCATTCCAGTCGCCGACCAACATGGTCATGATCTATCTACTGGCGGTGGTGGTAGCCGCGTTCCGCCTCGGTTTGCGACCGGCAGTGCTTACCGCAGCCCTTGGGGTTCTGGCCTTTGATTTTTTCTTCATACCACCCCGGTGGAGTTTCAAAGTGCAGGATACCGAGTATCTGTTTACCTTTTTCGGGCTCTTTATCGTCGGAGTGGTAATCAGTACACTGGTGGCAAAGGCCAGCGAACGATCAGAGGTCATGCGGGAACGCGAACTGCAGACCGAGAGCCTGTATTACCTGACGCGCGATCTGGCAACCGCTGCCGACATGAGTTCCATCATGGCGGCGGTACTGAAAAACATCAGTGAAACCTTAGAAGCCCAATTGGTCGTCCTTGTGCCGCAGGGCGAACAGATGGAAGTCTCGACCATCAGCAAGGATCTGATCCTCGATGACAAAGAACTGGCGGTGGCAGACTGGTCATTTCGTAATCACCGGGAAGCGGGGGTCAGCACTGAAACCCTCAGTTCAGCCAAGCTCCTGTATCTCCCACTTCATACCTCATCATGTTTTCTTGGTGTATTGGGGGTCAAACTAGCGAACATGTCCGAATACCATTCCCCCCACAATCGCCGTCTGCTCGATGCCTTTGTCACCCAGATTTCGCTCGCCATGGAGCGGGTTCTTCTGGCCCAACAGGCTGAACATGCCCTGGTTCTGCAGGCCAGAGAATCTCTGGAACGGGCGCTCCTCAACTCCATATCCCATGATCTGCGGACGCCTCTGGTGTCGATCATCGGGGCACTCAGCAGTCTGCGGGATGAGAATCTACAAGTCAATGACCGCAGGAGGCACGACCTCCTGAGTGGCGCCTGGGATGAGGCGGAACGCCTGAACCGCTTCGTCGGCAATTTGCTGGATATGACCAGAGTGGAAGCAGGGGAATTGCGGATGCAGAAAGTGCCCTGCGACGTGCAGGACCTTATCGGTTGCGCGCTGGCCGCACTTGACCAGAGACTGGAGGGCAGAGAGGTGAAGGTGACGCTCGCGGCAGATATGCCTTTCGTCAGCATGGATGTGGTTCTGATGAATCAGGTATTGATCAACCTGCTCGATAATGCCTTGAAATATACCCCGACCGGGAGTTCAATAGAGATATTGGCCCAAGCCAGTCCCCAACATCTCCTCGTCGAGGTGCTTGACCGTGGTCCCGGCATCCCTGAACATGATCTGAAACGGATTTTCGATAAATTCTACCGACTGCCCGTTCCCGAAGGTGTGCATGGAACAGGCTTAGGTCTGTCGATCTGCAAGGGCATAGTTGAGGCACATGGCGGCAGTATCTGGGCAGAAAACCGTACTGGCGGTGGCTTACGCATCGCCATCCATCTCCCTTTGTGACAGAAATGCCAACCGATACACATCTCCCACGCATACTCATTGTTGATGATGAGCCGGCGATTCAGAGATTTCTCAAAACTGCCCTCTCTAATGGCGAATTTTCTCTGTCTCAGGCAGAAAACGGCCACGCCGCCCTGGCGACAGCAGTTGCAACAAAGCCGGATGTTATCCTTCTCGACCTGGGACTGCCGGACATGGACGGAGTCGAGGTAATCGACAGGATACGGCAATGGTCGCAGGTGCCGATCATTGTCCTTTCCGTGCGGGATCGCGAGACGGATAAGGTGAGAGCCCTTGATTCAGGAGCAGACGACTACCTGACCAAACCGTTCGGGGTGGGAGAACTGCTGGCACGCATACGGGTGATGCTGCGGCGGTCCTTGCAGCAGACGCCCGAGCCGGTATACCGCATTGATGAGCTGGAGGTCGATCTCGCCCGTCGACTGGTACTGTTGCGAGGCGAAGAAATTTCGCTCACCCCCACGGAATATGACGTATTGCGACTCTTCGTCATTAATGCCGGAAAGGTGCTGACCCACCGTCAGATTCTCAAACAGATATGGGGTTCCGCCTACCTGGAGCAACCCCATATCCTGCGAGTCAATGTCAGCAACCTCCGGCATAAACTCGAAACGGATGCCTCTCGCCCTCGCTATATTCTGACCGAATCCGGTGTGGGATATCGCTTTAAAAGCGAATCATAACAAGGGTTGCATGAGACAAACCCATAGGTTGCGCAATCTCATATAGTTCCCAACTTTCGGTGGGATCGATAGCGATAGCGCTCACTGCAACGAGAAAACGGCGGAAACAGCAAGAATTCGATACCGATAGCGATAGCGATTTCGATACCGATGAAGCCAATGCCAATGCCAATGAACTCAATGGTTACTCATCTTGATCATGAGCAGAAACCACAGTTGAATTTCACTAATGAAGGAGATGGTTATGCAATTTCCACAGAGTAAGGGCCTCATTGCTGTCTTATGGGGTGTTGGATTCTCCATGGGAATATTATTTTTCTTTATGATAACTAAATATTATGGCCCTTTCGTGCCGATGAAAGACACCTACTTAAATATTGTGAAGAAAAGTGAAATACTGTCACAGATGCGCATCAATCTCCTTAAATCTGTCGAAATGGAGAAAAACGCAGTCATGGCACAAACAGATGTGGAATCTCAGGAATTTGCGAACCAGTCACTCGCGGCCTCGACGCTGGTAGAACAAAACTTCAAGCTCCTTCGCTCACTCATTGATGCAACCTCCTTGCAAGATGAGGAAAAGCTTGTCAGTGAGTTCAACACCTGTTGGACGGAATTCCGCAAGCTCGATCAGGTCATTTTGGAGCTTGCGGTACAGAATACAAATCTCAAGGCTACAGGCCTTTCTCGTGAACAAGCTGCCGATTCAATGCGGCGATTTGAGCTGGCTCTTGAAGATGTTATACGATCAAATCCAGGGAATCCGAACGAAGGTCGAGTCGCCGGCGCGGCATGGCATGCAATTACTGCGGGTCTGCAAATTTTCAATCTGCACAGTTCCCACATCGCCGAGATAAGCGATGAGAAAATGGCCCAAATAGAGACACAGATGAAAGTGGATGAACAAGAGGCTTCGAAATCTCTCGATGAACTTACCGGAATCGTTGGCAAAGATAGCAATGACGCCTTATTACAGGCGAAAGAGGCTTTTTCAGAATTTATGGAAGTGACTGTCAAGGTGATCAAACTGTCCCGACAAAACAGCAATATCAAATCACTGGAGCTCTCACTTGGCAGAAAACGTAAAGTTACTGCCCAATGTGAAGAGATCCTTGCTACTTTTCAAGAGGCTGTGCACGACAGGCCTTTCAAGGCAGCAAAGTAAGCTCATTATCCTCAATCAAATGAATACTGGAATAATTCATTTCTGGTTTGTCAAGGATCTCTCCTGACTTTTTGAAAGCAATATTTTAGCCTTACTCATGACGCATCCATTTTTGTTGGAACCAATTTTGTCAAATTGATTCCAACAGGATACGTCATTTTTTATAGCTCCTTCAAAACCACTTTTGAGTTAGCTCCCATTTGCGGAATTGGTTCCAGTGCCTACCATGGAACACACTTGTTTGTCTGGTGCTTTGTCGCATGTATAGGCTCTGTCACCACTCTCGGCGAAAGCAGTGGAAATGCTCAATACGACCACCATAATGATTCCTGCTACTGAGAAATATTTCTTCATGGCAATAAACCTCTTGTTGAGATTTAAATATAGTGATTGATACGTAGCTAGTAACGATTACTAGCTACGTCTTTTTTAAGCATAAAATATGCCATTTGTTTGACAAATCACCATGTGACTGTAAAAATTACATTTATTACATTTATTGTTCCATACATTCTTATATAGTCTTAAAAATGTGCCTAATTATTAGACAGAGAATCAGGGCAGAGTCTCAGAGATATGCCTAATTATTAGACGGGAAAACAGAGCATCATTCAGAAGCCGCCGACCGAGTTTATCAGACCGTTGAGAGGTAGGCTCAATCGAAGGACAAACGTAAGCTTGGATTTGCCGGCTTTCTTGTTATTTCACCGCCAAATAAAATCTTCAAACAGCCTCCTTAATCTTGTTAAGATTAAGGATAAAAGTTAGCAAGTTGCGAATTCGATATATTTCAATTAAAACAGATTGATATCCAGTTTATTTTCATTTCTCCTTGTTTTGCCCCTTGACTACTTCTACTTTGTCACATTAGAATACGATTTAACATCTTGAAATACTTTGCATTTTATGCTATAAGAGTTGTATATTTTTCATCAATTCTTAGGAGGTAAAATGAGCCACATGCCAGCCCCAAAAAATCCAGACTGATAGGAGAAAAAATGACAGCAAACGACCACTCACGGACCTGTCGGTCTCATTTTGTCTTTTTCATGAGCGTTACAAAAAGTTCTTCGTGACCAAGACTCGTTCAGTTGTCACGCAATCGCTCCAATATCTGAGCGGGCTCTTGCAGACTGTTCGCAAGAATGTAGAACGGATGACCGAAGTCGTCCCGGAAACAGAATATCAATCATTGCATCATTTTACTACCCATTCCCCTTGGCCGCACCGTCCAGTAATGGATCAGGTGGCATTGGATGCTGATCGTCTTTTAGGTGGCAGGCCTGATACCGCTCTTGTTATTGACGAAAGCAGTCTGCCCAAAAAAGGGAAAAAATCTGTCGGCGTTGCCCGTCAATGGTGCGGACGACTTGGCAAGGTTGATAATTGCCAGACCGGTGTTTATGCCTCGCTGGTTCGTGGGCCGCAGG
>JAUYSF010000120.1 GCA_030696435.1 Desulfoprunum sp.
TGAGTGCACGCATATCCCGCACCAGTGTTCTGGTATGCTGTTCGGTGCAGCCGGGATGAGCGGTGATGATATAAGGTACAAAGCTGATTTCTTTCCTGAGCCCACCGGCAATGCCACGGCACTGACTGACAAAGGTTTGTAGCAGGCTGTGCGGTTCTTTATGCATGAGGGTGAGCAATTCACTGTCAGTGTGCTCCGGCGCAATTTTCATGGCACCGGGTGTGTGTTTTTTGATGATTTCTCGCAGCAGTTGTGGGGTCTGCAGAAGAAGTTCCATGCGCAACCCCGAGGAAATGAACACATGCCGCACCCCTTCCACTCCTGAGGCCTCACGCAGGAGTCTGAGAAAATCCTCTTCTGCCACCCGCAGGTTGGCACATACCTTCGGGTAGAGACAGTCATACTTTTTGCATCCGCCGATGGCGCAGTGCGTCCCATACAGGTTGGCCGTCGGTCCGCCGAGATCACTTATTGTTCCCTCAAAACCAGCGATTTTGCTGATTTTCTCGACTTCACGCACAATCGACTTTCTACTTCTGCTACTGACCTTTGGCCCCTGGTGGCGGGTGATAGCACAGAAAGAGCAATTTCCCGAGCAGCCACGAACAATTGTCACCGAATCCCTGATCATTCGGTAGGCCGGAATATTCGGGGTGGATGGATGGGGCTTGCGGCTGAAAGGCAGATCGTAGAGTCCGTCAAACTCTTCACGGCCAAGAGGAGGAGGGGCAGGATACTGGACAAGCCAGTGGGTCTGCTGTTTCTGCAGAACAATCTTTGAAGAACAGGAGCGGGCATGACGATCAAGCAGGAGTTCTGCTTCGAGAAAGAGACCTCTATTCTTGCCGATTTCCTCCCACGAGGGCAGAACGAGATACGTTTCAGACGTCTTGCCGGTAAAATCCGGGAACCGATCCTGGATTTCCGTCTCAGTACAGCGCCGGCAGGTACCAGCGATGCCGTGCAGGGAGGTTGATGCGGCACAGTGATCGGCTATTTCCAGAATGGCTTTTTCGCCCATGCCGTAAACGAGCAGATCCGCTTTGGCGTCGGTAAGGCAGGAGGCTCTGAGCTTTTCTTGCTTATAATCATAATGGATAAACCGGCGCAGAGAGGCCTCGATACCGCCCAGGACCAGCAAGGTTTCACTGAAAGCGGCCCTGGCCAGTTGGGAGTAGATGAGGACGGCCCGATCCGGGCGGCGACGGTTTGTCCTGCCTTGGATCCCGTCCCGCCAGGGGTTGCCATCTGGAGAGTAGCTGTCAATATCCCTGACCTTGCCGTTGCCGGTATAGTTTGCGACAATCGAGTCAAGGTTGCCGGCGGTTATGCCGCAGAATAGACGGGGAGCCGGGAACTGGCGAAAATCCTCCGGAGAATCGTAACGGGGCTGTGGCAGGATGGCCACCTGCAGACCATGGCTCTCCAGAAGACGGCCGATCAGGGCGATACCAAACGATGGGTGATCTATATAGGCGTCACCGGTGACGAGGAGGACATCTATATGCTCCCAGCCTCTTTGCCGGCATTCCAGCCAGGTGATGGGCAGGGCGGCTGGAGAAGCAGCATTTTTCAACGGCAGTTCCTCTCTTTGCCCCCGGCAATTTTCATGCGGACAATCCAGAAGAGCAGGCCGCTTGCCACCATGAACAGGCTGAGAGTCTGGCCCATGGTAATAACGTCGAAGAGGAATCCGATCTGGGGATCCGGTTCCCGGAAGTTTTCGACGATTATCCGCATGATTCCGTAACCTATGAGAAAGAGGGCGAGTATGCTGCCATGCGGCCATAAGCGGCTGTCTTGCCAGGGCTTGTGTTTCTGGGACCAGAGCAGGAGAAAGAGCAGTAGTCCTTCCAATAGTGCTTCATAGAGCTGGGATGGATGGCGGAGAGTCGGTCCGCCATCGGGGAATATCATGCCCCAGGGCACATCGGTCGCTCTGCCGAACAGTTCGCCGTTGATGAAGTTGCCAATTCTGCCCAAGCCCAGGCCAATGGGGATTGTTGCCACGTAGATGTCAGCGGCCTGCCAGAAATCTATCTGATGCTTACGGCAGAACAGCCAGCCGCTGAGGAGAAGGGTGATACAGGCCCCATGAAATGACATACCTCCCGTCCAAGTTGCGAGTATTTCCAGAGGATGACTCAGATAGTAGGCTGGGTTGTAGAAGAGCACGTAGCCCAGACGACCGCCCAGAATGACCGAAAGGATCAGGACCAGATTGAGGTTTTCAAAATTTTCGGCAAGATTTAGGCAGTTCCAGCGGCTAATCTGCCGGCGGACCAGGAAATAGCTGGCGGTGAAGCCCAGGATATACATCAAACCGTACCAGCGAATATGGAGAGGGCCAATGCTAAAAAAAATGGGGTCGAGGTTGTGTATAAACGGTGTTTGCATGGGAAATTCCTGGAATTACAGAGAGCTGGATTTCATCCTCTTGACATGGACCTGCAGCACGGAAATGGCCGCCGGCGTTATGCCTGATATGCGTGATGCCTGACCGAGAGAGCGTGGCCTGATGCGGGAGAGTTTTTCCACGACCTCATTGGACAGACCCGAAAGGACGCTGTAGTCGATATCGTCAGGCAGTCGTACGGCCTCCATTTTTTTGAAGCGCTCAACCTGTTCGTTCTGTCGTTCGATATAGCCGGCATATTTGATCTGCAGTTGGACCTCATCTTTAACTCCAGATTGGGCGAGAAGGTCGACAGCAACTTTATCGGAAGGGCTCAAGGGCAGTCTGGCCAGCATATCGATGGTCATGCCGGGTCGCCTGAGGAGCTCTGTAAGTGAACATTTCTGTTTGATACCGACCTGCTCAAACCCTTCTATGGCTGTATTGACCTCGGCTGTCGGCCTGACGGAGAGAGTGTCGAGAAGGGTGACACCCTTTTCCAAGGCCGCTTGTTTCTTCAGAAATTGCTCGTATTTTTTTTGCTCTAAAAGACCTATAGCAAAACCTGTTGGGCAGAGACGAGTGTCGGCATTGTCTTCCCGCAGAAGCAGGCGATACTCCGCTCTTGAGGTGAACAAGCGGTAGGGCTCCTTGGTGCCGCAGGTCACTAGGTCATCAATGAGGACACCGATATAGGCCTGGGATCTATCGAGGATCACGGGCTCTTGTTCCTGGACATAGCGCACTGCATTTATACCGGCCATGAGACCTTGGGCTGCGGCCTCTTCATAGCCGGAGGTGCCATTGATCTGGCCGGCGAGAAAGAGGCCGGCGATTCTTTTGGTGGCAAGAGACGGATGGAGTTCCAGTGGGTCGATATAGTCGTACTCAATGGCATATCCCGGCCGGATGATCTGGGCTTTTTCAAGGCCTTTTATGCTGCGGATCATAGCTGTTTGTGTTGCCAGGGGCAGGCTCGTCGGCAGACCGTTCGGATAGACCTCCACCGTATCGAGCCCTTCGGGCTCCAGAAAGATTTGATGCCGGTCCTTTTCTGGAAATCGCATGACCTTATCCTCAACCGAGGGGCAGTATCTGGCACCTATCCCCTCGATAATCCCGGCATACATCGGCGATTGATCAATGCCCCGGCGGATGATGTCGTGGGTTTTTTCGTTGGTATAGGTGATATGGCAAGGCAGTTGCGGCAGGGTGTAGCCGCCTTGCGAGGAGAAGGAAAAATGGGCCGGAGGCTGATCGCTATACTGGGCCTCAAGCTCGGAGTAGTCGATGGAATGGGCGGCCAGTCGTGGTACTGTGCCGGTCTTCATCCGGCCCACATTGAATCCCTGTTCTTTGAACCAGGCGGCCAGGCGGGTGGACGGGACGTCTCCCATGCGACCGGCGG
>JAUYSF010000126.1 GCA_030696435.1 Desulfoprunum sp.
AGGTGCCCTCTTCATCCGGCGCCCCTCAATGGAGGTGATTTTTGACCCGCAGAAATGTACGGGTTGCAGCCTGTGCGTACCTGTATGTCCGGTAAGGGCGATGGAGGTATCTTTGGCCGAGGAGTGGGTTCTACCCGAGGAACTCATTGCCTAAGATCAGTTAGGGACTTATTGTTATCTGATTGGAATAACAATAAGCTGTCCGATCCCAAAAAGCAGATCGGACAGGGGAGGAGGGACGGACTATTTCTGTGCTCCCTCAGCCGCAGGTCGTTCTTTCTCAGCTGATGAGAAAATTGACCAGTCCGGCAGGGACATTTTGGGGAACCACGAAGAAAGATTTGATTTCGGGGCCTTTCCTGTCTGAATTAGGGCAAGGAGGTCCTTGGCTCGGACGGTTATGCTGGAATCAGGATACATAGCAAGAAGGTTTTTGAGACGGGTCTCGGCTTCCTTGAGCTTGTCTGTTCTCAGATAAAACTGAACTACAAAGTATTCATGATTTGCGAGGAATTCCCGGGCGGCCTTGATTCTTGCCTTGGCTTCGGCGGTGTATGGTGCCTCGGGATAGGCCCTTATCAGCTGACCGAAGAGCTGAATGGCCTGTTCTGCCCCTGAAATATCACGGTCTACTCGGTCGATCTGTTTATAATTGCACATAGCCTTCTGGTAAATCACATAGGGCATGGCTTCGTTAGTTGGATGCCTGTCTTCAAATCCTTGGTAGAGGGTAAGGGCCTCAAGATAGCGCTCAAGGAAATAATTGCAGTCCGCGGCCTTCAGTTCTGCCAGGGTCGCTTCCGGAGTAAAGGGATACGTATCAAGGATTTCCTGAAAATATTCAAGCGCCGTAAAGTATTTCCCTACCGCATAATCATCCATACCTTTTGTTATCAAGGCCTTGGCCGGGAGGTGCACATCGACCACTTCCTCTCTTGAAAAATCGAGCATAGATTTGATTTTCGCACAGCCGGTCAGGTTGAAGAGGAGAATGAGTACACAAAACTGAGCGAGTACAAGAGAAAAACGGGTGGTCGAAGAGGGGGAGTGTGGGCGCATAGTCTTTCCCTTGGAGTTGTTATTTGAGGCTTTGGAGGTAGGCTTCAGCCGCAAGAACAGCGGTTGCCCCTTCTCCTACGGCATTGACGATCTGGCGCACAGCCTTGCTGCGAATATCTCCAGCCGCCATGACACCGGGAATCGAAGTCCGAGTTTCCAGGTCAGTGGGGATAAAACCCCACTTGTCGGCCTGCAGGAGATCAAGAGGAAGGGCCTCGTTATTGGGAGTTACGCCAATCAGCACAAAGACTCCTTCCACGGCCAGAGTTGACGTCTTTCCGGAGGTATCGATAAGATTCACACCTTCGACCCCGTTCTTGCCTTCAATAGAAGTGACTCGGGAATTCCAGATGAAATCAATCTTACTGTTGGCAAAGGCTATTTCTTGGAGAATCTTGGTAGCCCGAAGTTCGTCTCGGCGATGGATTACAGTGACTCTGCTGGCAAACTTTGTCAAATATTCCGCCTCTTGGATGGCGGTGTTGCCCCCACCGATGACAGCAACATGCATATTGCGGTAAAAAGGGGCGTCACAAGTGCCGCAATATGAGACCCCTTTGCCGCGAAGATCATGTTCCCCAGGGACATTGAGGGTATTGGCGCTTGCTCCGGTGCAGATGATGAGTGCATCACAACTCATCTCCGATCCGTCGTCAAGAATCAGGCGTTTGTATTTGGGGTCACTGAAGTCGACACGGCTCACCTGGGTCATGAGGGTGTTTAGGTCAAAGCGCTTGGCGTGGGCCGTCATTTTATCAACAAGATCAAATCCTGAAATTCCCTCAGGAAAACCTGGATAATTATCGACCCAATCAGTGAGAAGGACCTGACCGCCGGTTGCCCCTTTTTCGATCAAAACATGGTCAAGGCGGGCACGGGCGGCATAGAGTCCGGCGGAGAGTCCGGCGGGGCCTCCTCCTAAGATCACCAGTTCGTAGTGTTTTTTTTGCATGAATGAAGAAGATAAATCAAAAAAGGAAACGCTGTCTGTAGTATTTGGGGAGAGTTGAGATGCCCCCCGAAAGAGTAGACAGCGCAGGGGAAATTAAAGTGCTTTCTTTATGAGATCGATGAGTTGGGATTTTCCGACGGCACCGGTAATTTGATCAACCACTTCACCATTCTTGAATAGAATAAGTGTCGGGATTGCCCGGATGCCATACTTGCCGGGTGTGGCGGGATTTTCGTCAACATTCATCTTGGCGATGGTCACTTTCCCGGAATATTCATCGGCTAGATCTTCAATGACTGGTCCAATGGCCTTGCATGGCCCGCACCAGGGAGCCCAGAAGTCTACTAGAGATGGCTGTCCGGAACTGATCATTGCACTGAAATCTGCGTCATTAACGTGTTGGACCTTTTCATTTGCCATTGCACATTTCTCCTTTGAAAGCGGGTATTGTTTCTGTCAGCCTCATTCACCGGTGGCGGGTGTGCCGTGAATGAAGAGATTTATAATTAGTTTACCTGCTGCTCATTTACCTGACAAGCAAAATATTGTCGAAGCAAAACAGGAGGAAATGAACGAGCAAGCCCCACTACCATCTGCATGAAAACGGGAGAAATCAAGGGGAAACGTGTTTGACAGTTTTTCCCTTGGCATGCTATATTCTCAACCCATAAGATTATCATGCATATCAGGGCTGCATCTTGACTGGTATTGATATATTTCGGAAAGTAAAATTGTTGCCCAGGAGTTTTTCAATTTTTGCCTCGTAGGACCCAAAAAGGAATGAAATGAAAAGAGATATATCAGAAGAGATGTTCAGGCAGGCGAGAAAGGTGATTCCCGGAGGTGTTAACAGTCCGGTCAGGGCCTGCAGGTCAGTGGGGTGTGACCCGGTTTTCATCAAACGAGCCCAAGGGGCATCGGTGTTTGATGTCGATGATAATGAATATATTGATTTTGTCAGTTCTTGGGGCCCGATGATTCTTGGGCATGCCCATCCGGCTGTTATCAGGACGATTAGTGCAACTGCAGCAGGTGGCACCAGTTTTGGAGCTCCCACTCCTTCTGAAGTAGAGCTGGCAGCCATGGTGGTTGAGGCAGTGCCGTCAATTGAAAAGGTTCGATTCGTCAATTCCGGCACCGAGGCGACGATGAGTGCCATACGACTGGCCAGGGGGTATACCGGCAGAAATATTGTCGTTAAGTTTGACGGCTGCTACCATGGTCACGCAGATTCTTTCCTCGTTAAGGCGGGTTCCGGGCTTCTGACCCTCGGAATTCCTGGGAGTCCTGGTGTTCCCGAGGATATTGTCAAAAATACCCTATCTCTGCCCTACAATAACCTGGAAATCCTTGAGAGTTCTCTGAGGCAAAAGGCCTCGAACATCGCCTGTGTCATCATTGAACCCGTTGCGGGCAATATGGGTTGCGTCCTCCCGGCTCCAGGGTTTCTCGAGGGCGTTCGACGGATAACAAAAGAGTTGGGTATTATCCTGATATTTGATGAGGTAATTACCGGATTCAGATTGGCCTATGGAGGTGCCCAGGAATATTATGGCATTCTTCCCGATCTGACCTGTCTTGGTAAAATTGTTGGCGGCGGTCTGCCGGTTGGCGCTTATGGAGGTAAGGCGGAGATTATGGACTGTGTAGCCCCCGATGGTCCCGTATACCAGGCGGGAACACTATCCGGGAATCCCCTGGCCATGGCGGCGGGAATTGCTACTCTCAAGGAATTGCAAAGGGTCGATTTTTATGCGGAGCTCAATGCTAAAGCAGCTTCCTTTGCAGAACAACTCAATGGAATCAGTAAATCTCTTGGTATAGATGTGCAATTGAATAGAGTCGGTTCCCTCATGACGGGCTTTTTTGCAGGAGGACCGGTGTATGATTTTGAATCGGCCATGCAGGCGGATACGACGCGCTATGCCCAACATTATAGGCAGATGCTCGAGAAAGGGATCTATCTCGCACCTTCCCAGTTTGAAGTGGCTTTTATCTCGGCAGCCCATTCCGGAAAAGATCTTGATAAGGCAGTTAAAATGACTGAATGGTCATTCAAGAAATTGCTCGATGTGTGAAAAATCGATTGACTTTGCCAGGGAGGCATGATACCAAACCCTGTTATATTAGAACCGATAACGGCATTGCCCAAGAGTGGAGATCAGGATGTCTGATAACAAGAAAGAGTTTATCCACTTGCTGGCAAATTATGGTCACATAGGCTTTACGTTTGTCGCGGCAATTTTTGTCGGGTTGGCCGGTGGGATCTTGCTAGATCAAAAAGTGTTTGATGGCAAGACAGCACCGTGGTTTACTTTTTTAGGGTTGGCTTTTGGCATAGCCGCTGGTTTTAAAAATCTCTTGGATATTGTCTGGCGTCTTCAGGACAAAGAGAAGTAGACAAGCGATAGAGGTGACTGTGGCTGATGATGAGATGTCCCTGCAGAAAATGCAGGTAATGAGTTGGGTATATCTGGCTGTGATGGTATTGGGTGCGTGGATATTGCATTCATCGTTTTTTGCTTGGTCGGTATTTGTTGGTGGTATCATATCGATACTCAGTTTTTGGGTTTCTCATACCGATGTGATGCACTTTATCGAAACGCTGACCTCTCATCCGGGACCTGAAGGTGAAAAGGCGCGGGTTAAAAAAGGCAAGGCGGGATATCTGATAAAGTTTTGGGTGCGGATAGTAATTATTGGTATTGTCCTGCTGGTGCTCATTAAATACAGGAAGGTCAATATCTTTGGCTTGATTTTGGGGTTGTCAACGGTAGTGTTTACGATTACATTTACGGCCGTGAATGTGGCGAGGCGCTATTTCTTCAGTGGGAGGAGGTAAAAGGGAATATGGAACATCCGATACTATTTATTTCGATCATTCTTGAGAAACTGGGCTTGCCGGTCCCGCATGGGCCAGTCGGACATAGTTTTCTCGAGCAGTTATGTGCACCATATATGACCTATACGTGGTTGGTCATGGCCTTTCTTTTCATCGTCTCAAAGCTGACTCTTGGCAATCTGGAAATGGTTCCCGGCAAGGGACAGAATTTCTGGGAGATCTTGATCGGTGGCATGGACGAATTCTTTTCCGACAATATGGGACGGGAAATGACGGACACCTTCTTTCCGATGATTGCTACGTTTGCTCTCTATATCGCTGTAGCCAATCTTATCGGATTGATCCCGGGTTTCATGTCCCCGACCTCAAGTATCAATACGACCCTGGCCCTGACCATTATTGTCTGGATTACCCACCATATAATTGGTTTTCGGGCGCATGGTTTCGGCTACTATAAACATTTCATCGGACCGATGTGGTGGCTTATCCCGTTGATGCTGCCCATCGAGTTGATCAGTAACTTTGCCCGACTACTCAGCCTCTCCATCCGTCTTTTCGGAAATATTATGGCGAAAGAAACCTTGCTTGGAATACTCTTCATGCTGGCTGGAAGCTTTTTTGCTCCCCTGCCGATCATGATTCTGGGTGTCCTTGTATCAGTGGTTCAGGCCATGGTTTTTGTACTGCTGACGGTTGTGTATTTTGGTCAGGCAAAAGAGCATGCTCATTGATAGGTCTGTGATCAAAGTACGTTACAAATATGAATTGCGGTTTTTAGGAAGAAGGCCAAATAAATATTTTATCTTTAAAGGAGAAAACAATGGAAGGTAATATTCAAGTTGCTTTAATTTGTATTGCTGCAGCGCTTTCAATCGGACTTGCTGGCCTTGGAGCAGGAATCGGTATTGGTTCTGTTGGTCAGGGCGCTACCATGGGTCTTGCCAGGAACCCGGAAGTACAGCCGAAATTGATGGTATTCATGATCCTCGGCATGGCCCTTGCCGAGTCAATTGCAATTTACGGATTGGTTATCTCTCTGATTCTGCTCTATGCAAATCCCATTTCAAAGATTGTTGTTGGATAATTGTAAATCCCCAACAGAGAAATAAGATTATAAAAGGGCCGCAGATTATTCTGCGGCCCTTTTTGCGTTTTGAGTCAGCCCCTTTTTTAGTACATGTATGCCATGGATATCGACGATCTTTGCAGGCCTGGTACAGAGGAAGACATTATTATTTCTCCTCGGCGTGGGAGAAATGAGAAACCCATCCCTGAATCGGGAGTTCTTCTGGTTAATCCCACTGAGGCCAAATATGCGATGGCCAAGATTCTCAGGGAAGGAGGGCAAGCCCGTAATATATATCATTCACAACTCTGTATCCATTCCAGCAACCAGTTTTTTGTGGCAGGGCCGGCAGTCAGTTCACCTGTTGCGGCAATGACTGCAGAAAAGCTCATAGCCTTAGGTGCGCGAAAAATCTATCTCTTCAGTTGGTGCGGCGCAATCTCGCCGGAGCTGAAAATTGGCAGTGTGGTCATCGGAGACTTGCCTTTTTCTGGTGAAGGCACCTCACAATACTATGTAACTGGCCAACCGATCCTTCCTGCAACATACAGTACGGCAAAATTTCAAGATGCTGCACTACAGATGGGAAAACACGCTCGTGTTGGAAACATTTGGACAACTGATGCGCCCTATAGAGAAAACAGGTGTTTTTTTAGGCAGTTATTGGAGGAAAAGGAGGTGGTGGGGGTCGATATGGAATACTCTGCGCTTTGTGCTGTCAGCAGCTTCAGAAATGTCGACTTCGCTGGGATTTTCATCGTTTCTGACGAACTCTGGGGCGATAAATGGATACCAGGATTCAAAAACCCAGAGTTTCTCGCTACCAGCAGAAAATTAATCGATCTGTTGCTTACTGTTCATTTTCACGGGAAGGATTGATATGGCCGGATTTTTTATGATCAGTCTGGGTTGCGCAAAAAACCTTGTTGATTCGGAAATTATGCTAGGTACTTTGCAAAAAGCAGACTGGCAGTTGCAAGAAGACCCTCTTCAGGCCGAGGTACTGCTTATCAACACCTGCGGTTTTATCCAAGCGGCAGTGGAAGAGGCTGTCGAAGAAATATTGCAATTGGTGCATATCAAGGCCGCTCATCCAGAAAAGAAAATTGTAGTGACTGGTTGCCTTGTTCAGCGCTATCAGGCTCAACTCCTCAGTGAACTTCCTGAAGTGGATCTTTTTATTGGCACCGAAGGATGCAGCTCAATCGCAGTATACTTTGACTGCTTAATGACTGAGAAACTCGAGGGAAGGCTGCTTTTGCCGGATCGGGTTGTGATGGACAGCAGTATGCCCAGGACGATTACCACCCCCCCATACAGGACGTGGTTGAAAATAACCGAGGGATGTGATAACCGCTGTTCCTACTGCATGATCCCTTCCATTCGTGGCAATCTGCGGAGTCGTTCTGTTGAAGATCTTGTTGTTGAGGCGCAGGCTCATCAGAAAAGAGGCGTTCAAGAGCTGTCACTTATTGCCCAGGATCTTACGGCATTTGGAAATGATAGAGGAGAGCAGGCAAACCTTCTTACCCTTCTCGAAAGGCTGATTGAAAAGACTGAGATTCCTTGGTTACGTCTTCTGTATCTTTATCCTTCAGGAATTCATGAAAATATAATCTCATTTATGGCCGAACAACCACGGATTCTGCCATATCTGGATATTCCCTTTCAGCACGTCAGTAATTCTGTCCTTGCGGCCATGAATCGGAGATATTCCAATGAAGACCTCAATAGGCTTATTGGGAAAATTCGCTCATACCTTCCTGATGTTGCACTGCGAACAACCTTCCTTGTGGGCTTTCCCGGTGAAACCGAGCGGGATGTCCTGCAGCTTGAAAAGTTTATGAGGGAAGTAAGTATTGATCATGTCGGCATATTTTCCTACGCCAATGAGGAGGGCTGCCCCTCTGAGCATTTCCCCAATCAATGTGCGGAAGAGGAAAAGGATGCGCGTAGAGGACATCTCCTGGCAGTGCAGGCAGAGATTTCAGCAGAAATCCAGAAAAGATATATTGGTAGAATGGAACCGGTGCTTATCGAAGGATACAGCAGTGAAACGGACTTACTCTTGGAGGGCAGGTCCAGGTTTCAGGCACCTGATGTTGACGGCTGTGTCTATATTACAGAGGGGGTGGCTAGCCCCGGTGATATTGTTCTAGTCAACATCACCGAGGCTCATGTCTATGATTTGGTGGGAGAAATAGTGTGAGATGAAGGCTGCGTCACAATGTCAGGAAATCCATTGATGTCGCTGCAAAAAGATGAATCCATTGGTCGGTGGAGGGTCAACCCGGCTATTTCTTATTGCTGTTTACATGCTCTCGAAGGTCTTTACCGACCTTAAAAAAAGGCAACTTTTTAGGTTTTACCTTAATTTTCTTTCCTGTCTTGGGATTACGTCCTTCGTAAGAGTCGTATTTTTTAATGACAAAACTGCCGAATCCTCTGATTTCTATGCTCTCCCCCCTCGCAAGTGCCTCAGTCATTGTATCGATAATCGTGTTGGTGATGGCGGCAGCTTCACGATGGGCTATATTGATGTCCTGCGCCAGAGCCTCAATGAGTTCTGATTTGTTCATACCTTGCTCCTGTTTCCGGAAGTCGAGTTGTGGCCCGTATGTGGGGAGCACTGAAAGAAGAATTCAGTGCATAAGTTAATAAAAAAGACAAATAAAGTTCACTCGTTAATGCCGGTAAAACGAATCTATCCTGATAAGCATAATAAAAACAACTAGTTGTGTGGAGGAATGGCCATTCGTTCAGAATGCTATTCTCTAACTGTTTAGATTTAATCAGCTATTTTTATGTTTGTAAAGGGAATTCTATAAAAAAATATTTTCAATATCCCGTGGTCCGAGGAGACGATATTTGCCAATCGGCAATTTATGCAAAAACAGTTTCCCATATGCGATACGTTTGAGATGCAGAACAGGATGATTGATGGCCTCAAACATTTTCCTTACCTGCCTTTTTCTGCCTTCATGTATGATAATTTCAATAAGCGTTGAATGTTGAGTCGTTTTACGAGCAAAGACCTTGGCTGGTGCAGTAAGTTTTCCTTCAAGCACTATCCCTTTTTCGAGTTGGGCAAGCTGTGATCGGTGCGGGTGTCCCGCCACCATGGCCTCATAGGTCTTGGTGGTCTCGTGGCTTGGATGCTGTATTTTCTGGGCCAGGTTGCCGTCATTAGTAAGGATCAAGGCCCCTTCCGTATCTATATCCAATCGACCCACAGGGAAAAGGCGTTCATGTATATCCTTCAGAAGGGAAGTGACGATGGGTCTGCCCTGTGGATCTGCCATGGTTGTCACGTAACCTTTGGGTTTGTTGAGGAGAATATAGAGCATCTTGGTTTGCGGTACAACGGCAAAGCCATCACAGGTTATGATATTTTCTTCCGGGATAATCTTGATCCCCATATCAGTGACGGTGCGGCCATTAACCTGAACCTTCCCCTGTTGTATCAGTTCTTCGGCTTTGCGACGTGAGGCGATTCCACATTGAGACAGATATTTGTGCAGGCGAAGAGGATCTCTCATCGCCATCTACTCGGTATGATTTTCATTATTTTGGCATCCACTTTGGCCTTTGTTGCTGCATCGACTTCAAGGACATCCGTGTACCAGGGTTTCATGCGGCAGTCGATGACGATGGGCGGGGTGAGTCCGACATGAAAACGGTGCACGGATGTCGAGGCGGCATGTATGTCGGCGGCAGGCTCAAAGCGGGTGAAGAAGGTCCAGAGAAATTCCTGCATTGAGCAGGTTGCCTCGGCGGTGTTGTCAACCACAATGATGACCGGCCAGTCCTGAAGGGCCGGCCATTGAGCCACCTCGGCAGCCAGTTCGGGACGTGCCGAGTAGTTTTCTCCCTGTATGACAAGAGTGCCCGGCAGAAATACCGTCGGTTTTGCGCAGCCGAATGGCAGGTTCCCGGAAAATTGGCGTGGCAGTTCACGGCGTTTTTCTTTACCGAGACCCATGATCATGGCCTTGGAGCCCTTGTTGACAGAGGGACCTGTGTAATCAAGGGTATCCTGGGAGACATTGGCGAAGATAAAGAGATCCTGATCCCACTGCACCCTTTCCAACACATGGGGCCAGAGGACGGAGAAGTCGCTGATATCGAGGTCTCCGTCAGTTACAATGAGAAACTTGGTGAGGGATAATTGGCCTTCACCCAACACCCTAAGTCCGCAGGCGAATGCCTCCCGGGGATACCGATCAGCCACCTTAACTGCTGCCAGGCAATGAAAGCCTGTCTCGCCAAAAGTCTTCAGTTCTTTCACCCCTTTCATGACTAGCGGGAAAAGAGGCGAGAGCAGTTCCTGCAGGAAATCACCGATAAAATAATCCTCCTGTTTCGGACGGCCAACGACGGTAGCCGGATAAATGGCCTTGTTGCGGTGGTAGAGGTGGCTAATTTGGAAGACTGGGTAGTCGTGTTCGAGTGAGTTGTAGCCATAGTGATCACCGAAGGGCCCTTCGGCTTTGCGCAGGTGTGGCGGCACCAGACCTTTGATGGCGAACTCGGCGTGCGAGACGAGATTGTGACCGCCGCGTGGGTCTCTAGTCATCTGGAGTTTGTCGCCGAGCAGGAGTGAGGTGAGCATGAGCTCCGGTATGTCTTCCGGCAAAGGGGCAATCGCCGAGAGGATAAGGGCCGGTGGGCCGCCAATATAGAGAGTCAGAGGGAGGGGACGATCTCTTTTTTCCGCCTCAAAATAGTGATATCCTCCACCCTTGTGGATCTGCCAGTGGATGCCGGTGGTCAGATCATCGTGCTGCTGGATGCGATACATGCCGAGGTTATGGCCGCGGCCGTCTGGATGCTCCGTATAGACCAGCGGCAGAGTGACAAAAGGCCCGGCGTCCGAGTGCCATGAGGTCAGCAAGGGCAGGCTGCTCAGTCTCGCCGGAGCCTGGCAGTTCTCCAGGATCGGTCCGCTCTTTACGGTCTTGAGTCCGATCTTGAGACCTTCGAAAAAGAGCTGACGTTTCTGCCAGAGTTTGCCGGCCGACAGAGGCATGATTGATTCGGCCAGGTTGACAAGACCTTGGACGAATTGCTGGGGCCTTTTACCGAAAGCGAGTTCGAGCCTTCTGGCGGTCCCGAACAGGTTGGTGGTTACCGGAAAAGAGGAGTTTTTCACTTTGGTGAAAAGAAGGGCCGGTCCCCGATTGGCAATGACACGCCGATGGATTTCGGCAATCTCCAAATAAGGATCGACTTCTTCATCAACGATGAGAAGTTCGCCTTGCTGCTGCAAAAGGTCAAGGAAAGTGCGCAGGTCGATGAGTTTAGGGGCTGTCACTTCTTACTCCTGATCTTCTGTTGCATGGTGATGATGAGAATCATCCCTGAGAAATATTTGGTGGTATTCATTTTTTGAGAGATGTTTTTTTAGAAGACCTGTGAAGACGTCTACGTATTCCTCAATCTCTTCACTTGAAAGGCGTGCTGCAAGGAGATCGGCGAATTCCGCCCGACCTGCAAGTTGAAGAAAACAGGAAAACGATTGGCGGTCCAAGTTCTGGTCGAGACCGAAGCAGATCTGAGAAGGAGAAAAAATAGGAGTATTCATGGGGTTCATGGGGATGATTTAGATGTTTGCGGCGAGACGCCAGTGGATTTGCCGGCTTCGGGGTCCGTCAAATTCACAAAAGAAAATTTTCTGCCATTGACCAAGGAAAGGGCGGCTGTTTTCGATAAAAATGGTCAGAGAACAACCCATGAGCGAGGCCATGATATGCGAGGGGGAATTTCCTTCAACGTGCTGGTAATGCAGACGCATCGGCACGATATGTTTGAGGCCTGTAATGATATCTTCCCGGACATCAGGGTCCGCACCTTCGTTGATGGTGAGTCCCGAGGTTGTATGGGGATTAAACAGAAAGCAAAAACCGGTTTCGATCTCGGACGTGGTGGTGATTTTTTCAATATGTGTTGTAATGTCAATCATTTCCATGTAGGTTGTTGACTGAATGTCAAGTTTTCCCGTACGCATATGGTCCCTCCTTCGCAACGTTCCGGTCTGCAGGAGCACAATGGCTGGTCATGCTCAATTGCTTATGATTTCTAATGATCTTGAATATATGATCTTTTGCTGTTCGAGTCAATGGTTCGGAGATGAGAGAAGAAAACCTGAAAGAAAGGCCTTGTGACCGGGAGCAGGGTATTCGGCACCGTCAAACGTATCTTACTTGACAGGTACTGTTTCCAGAATAGTATACTTAGCAGAAGGTAAATGTGTATGGAAAATCTCATTTTTCTCATAGGTTTCCGTGCTGTGGGGAAAACCACCGTCGGGAAAGAGTTAGCGGTCCGCCTGGGTTGCGACTTTCTAGATACGGATCTGATCATCTGCCAGAGGAAAGCTGCTTCCATTGAGCAGATTGTCAAGGCAGAGGGTTGGGAGGGCTTTCGTCACTTGGAAAGCGAGGTCCTGGCCGAACTTGCTGAGTGTAGTAATAGTGTTGTTGCCACAGGTGGCGGGGCGATAATGCATCGTGAGCCTTGGCTGGTGCTTCGACGGAATGCGCTGATTGTCTGGCTGACTGCCCCGCCGGAGGCTCTGGTCTCCCGGTTCAGACAAGACGAGGGAAGCGGTGAGAACAGGCCTTCCTTGACAGGCAAAGATATCTCCGCTGAAATACTTGATATCCTAAAAATACGTGAACCCTTTTACAGGGAAACGGCACATCTGGTCATTGATACTGAAATGATCGAGGTTGCGAAAGTTGTAGACAAAATACAGCAGGCATACGTCCAGAAAATGGGACGGGGGAAAAAATAATGGCAGGGAATACATTTGGCAAGATTTTCCGGGTAACGACATGGGGGGAATCACATGGCACAGCTATTGGTGCGGTAATTGATGGCTGTCCTGCGGGTGTGGCAATCGACATTGAGGAATTGCAAAGAGAAATGGCGAGAAGGCGCCCGGGCCAAGGTGGGGCTTCGAGTCCACGCCAGGAACCCGACAGGGTCGAAATCCTTTCCGGCATATTTACCCTTTCCGGGGAAAAACTCCCGAGGACCACGGGTACCCCAATATCACTTGTTGTTTATAATAAGGATGCCCATTCCAAATCGTATGACAACCTCCGGGATATCTTCCGCCCTGGTCACGGAGATATCACATATCAAGCCAAATATGGTATCCGAGATCATCGTGGCGGTGGTCGGGCCTCAGCCCGGGAGACAGCCGCTCGAGTTGCCGCCGGGGCCATTGCAGCCCAGGTGTTGGGCCAACAAGGTATCAAGGTCCGAGCTTATACCCTGGCTCTCGGTGGTGTTCGAGTCTCCCGTTGCGACCTCTCGGTGATCAATGACAATCTGTATTGCTGTCCCGATCCAGAGGCGGCAAAAAAGATGGAAAAAAGGGTGCAGGAGGTCCGCCAACAAGGGGATACTCTGGGAGGGATTGTCGAGATCCGGGCGACCTGCCCTGCGGGATTGGGGGAGCCGGTTTTTGATAAGCTTGAGGCGGAGCTGGCCCACGGATTGATGTCCATCGGAGCCGTCAAAGGGATTGAATTCGGAGCGGGTTTTGCCGTTGCGGATTTGCTCGGCTCCGAAAACAATGATAGTATAGTTCCTGGAGGGTTTCTCGGCAATAATGCCGGAGGAATACTCGCCGGTATCTCAAGTGGTCAGGAGCTGCTGATCCGGGTGGCTGTGAAACCGATTCCTTCTATTGCTAAAGAGCAGCAGACCGTTAACCTCGTGGGAGAGCCAGTCTCCATAAAAGTGGGTGGGCGTCATGATATTTCGGCGATCCCTCGGGTTATCCCGGTGTGCGAGGCTATGGTCCGCCTGACCCTTGTTGATCATCTGCTTCGGCAGCGTTGCAGCAGACTCACGGTATACCCATGAAAGAGCAGGATCCTCGCCAGCCCATCCGAAAAATTTGGATGCTCAGCAGGGAATACGGCGATTTCGCCGGCGCCGGAGGGATAAAGGATGTTTGTAAGCAGCTAGCTGAGAGTTTTGCCCGCTGGTCAGGACGTGATGTTAGGATCGTCATGCCGCTTTATGGTTTTATGAAGCCGCTGGAACTGGGTTGCGAGCTCTTGTCTGATCCCTTGCAGAGAGAGCGGGCCTTATGCTTTGCAGTTGACATGAATTATAGACTGCAGGAGCGGCGGGAGGAAGTCAGGGTCTGGTTTTGCCGGAAGGCGAGGGTAACGGTCTATCTCCTTGAATCAGAGCGGTTTGGAGAGAAATCTGATGTCTATACCTATACCCCGCAGGATGAAGCACGAGAGGACTGGAAGCAGCGGGGCATGGGGCACTACGATTATTTCGCCATGAACATCCTCTTGCAGAAAGCTGCTCTGGAATTGATGATATTACTGGGCGAACGTCCCGATATTATTCATTGCCATGATGGTCATACGGCGGTTGTACCTGCTCTCATCAATGAATCTGCCGGCCTGCGTAGTTATTTCCGGGGCACCGGCTGCGTGGTGACCATACACAATGCAGGACTGGGTTATCACCAGGAAATTGCAGACCTTCTTTTTGCCCAGGCCATTACTGGTCTGCCCACGCAGGCAATTCTTGCCAACTGTCTGGTGGATGCCTTTGACCCTTTTCTTTCTGCCGGTCGTTTTGCGGTCATGAATACAGTGAGTGAAAACTATGCCCGAGAACTGCAGCAGACCGAAGATGACAGTCTTACCGGGTGGTTGGGGCATGAATTGGCCAGGCGGGGGGTGATTCTTGAAGGAGTCACCAATGGCATAAATCCAGCGGATTTTAATCCTGTCGAACCGGAAATGGCTGGTATTGCCGAGGGCTTTGATCCCGCTGATTCTACCGATATTCTGAAAGGCAAAAAGAAATGTAAGCAAACTCTTCTGCAGCAGTTGGCCACGATGCATCCTCCCGCTGATTTGGAAATCTTCGGCTCTATCACCTGCAATCTCGATGCTCCACTCTTTACCTTTATCGGCCGGTTGAGCGCGCAGAAGGGTGTTGATCTGCTCATCGCCGCCCTTCAGGAACTATTTCAGCGGCATCCGTCTGGGCAGGCGCTCCTTCTCGGCAGTGGTGGAAAAGAGGAAGAACAACAGCTTCAGAACCTTGTCGAAATGAACGGTATGGTCGGTCGGATATGTTTTCTCCGCGGCTATAGTCCAATGGTGGCTAATCAGGTGTATGCGGCTGGAGATTTCTTTGTTATTCCATCACGATATGAGCCATGCGGGCTGACCGATTATATTGCCCAGCTCTTTGGCAATATCCCTGTGGTCCATCATGTCGGAGGTCTGGTTAAGGTAGTGGATGGACAGACGGGAATCGCTTATCAGGGGACTGATGTGGTGTCTTTACTTGCGGCTTTGGAGAGGGCGATACTGCTCTATTCTCAGCCGGATATTCTGCGGCGGATGCAGTTGCAGGCTGTACAACGGATACGGCAAAAGCATACCTGGGACAAGGTAATGAAAAAGTATCTCAATCTCTATGAGAAAGCCAGGGTGTTGAGGTGGGTGGGACAACCACAAACTGAGAGAGTCTGACATGTTCGATGGGCACAACGAGAAAAGTCTATTCGGCATGACAGAAAGTTCATCCTTTGAACACTAACAGGAGACGAATATGACAGTGAAAATTGGAATCAATGGATTTGGTCGAATCGGAAGAAACATCTTTAGGGCGCTCAGTAAAGATCCGGCCTTCGCAGATATTGAGATTGTGGCCATCAATGATCTCACCGACAATGCCACATTGGCACATTTACTCAAATACGACTCTGTTATGGGAGTCTACGAAAAGGATGTGACAAGCGATGAAAAGGGCATCATCGTCAATAACAGGCATATTGCGGTGTCCAGCCATAAAAATCCTGCCGAGATTCCTTGGGGAGAATTTGGTGCTGAATATATTGCCGAATGCACAGGTTTTTTTGTTGACGCAGATTCAGCCCAAGCCCATATTGATGCTGGCGCAAGTAAGGTGATTATTTCTGCCCCGGCAAAGGGTAGCGTCAAAACCTTTGTCATGGGTGTCAATGAGGACGAGTATGATGCCAACGTCCATCATATCGTTTCCAATGCCTCTTGCACGACCAACTGTCTGGCACCATTTGCCAAGGTCATTCTCGATAATTTCGGTATCGCACGAGGCCTGATGACTACCGTCCACGCCTATACCGGTGACCAGCGGCTTCTTGATTTTCCTCATTCCGACCTGCGCCGGGCTCGGGCCGCCGCCTTATCGATGATCCCGACCAAGACCGGGGCCGCCGCCGCTGTTTCACTGGTTATTCCCGAACTCAAAGGGAAATTTGACGGATTGGCCATACGGGTACCGACTCCGACAGTTTCTATAGTGGATGCCGTCATGGAGGTCGAGAAGGAGACTACGGTGCAGGAAGTGAATCAGGCTCTGCGTGCGGCTACCAACCGATATCTGGGGTACACCGATCTCCCTCTGGTTTCCATCGATTTTAAGGGAGACAGTCATTCTTCCATTGTTGACGGCCAATGTACCAAGGTTATCGGCAAGTCAGTCAAGGTGATGAGCTGGTATGACAACGAATGGGGGTATTCAAATCGGATGCTTGATCTGATTCTGCATATGGAGGCCAACAAGACTCTCTGATCTGGTCCTGGCATTTGGGGACGGGAGAGGGACAGAAGGCATCGATTGCAGCGTTCTGTTTTTTGCTCAGGGCGCTGGTTCATAATGATCGTGTATTCGAGCCGCGGAGATATCGGGTGGTTGTATCAGTGTTGAATATGGAAACAATGAATACTGGAGAAGGCATCGAATCCGCTGCCTTGCGGGCAAATCTGCTGGAGACTGCCGGCAGTGTTGTGATAGCTGAAGACTTGCAGCTTCTTCTTGATATTGTTCAAAAATACAGAGGAATACATGCGAGTCTTGAAAAACTGCTCTATGAAATCTGTCATCCCTTTCGGAACTGGAATCTGATTCTGCCCCAGCTCCGCAGCTTTGTCCTCAAAAACAGTAATTATTTCAAAGCCCATGAAAGGGGGCCCGAGGCTTTTCGTCTCTTTGCCGGATTGTTCCTGGCGGCCGTTGAAGATTCTCGTCGCAACCCGGCCCTTCTGGCCCAGATCGTTGGGGCAATGATGCTCTGGCTTGAGAAGATAGTGTCTTTGTTGACTCCTGCAGACATCCTTCTGTACGCAGCACCGTTCAACGACCTGCTGAGAACAATCACGCAGTCTGATCAGGAAGACAGCGTTATTATCACGCAGATCGTGCATGGACAGCATTCAGTCAAAAAACTGGTAGATCGTCTGCTTGCCTTCAGGAGCGGCCAGGACGGATTTGATTTACTTCCTCTTGCCACGTTCATCCTCACTATCCAGAAGAGAAGCTATCTATACTGGTTGCAGGAAGATGATCCACTGCCCTGGTTTCTTGAGCGTTGCGGGCTTGAGTCCGCAGATTTACATTGGGGCTGGATCTTTTCGGCAATTTCCCACGAGGCCGTGCGTAGTCATCTTGAGGTACTGGACGGGCTGGATCTTGCAAAGGACCCTGAAGGGAGTCTGCGGAGGATCCTTGAACTGCCGACCAGTGTCGATATTGTCAAATCATATAGAGATATACCCAATTTGCTCGTTGGGGCCAAGGAAGATGAAAGACGGGGTGAACCTTCTGAGCGGTCTGACTTGCACCACATTGTCGAGAATCAGAAGTTGTTGTTTCTGTTCAAGATCATGGATACAGAAGGACTGCATCTTATCCATGAGGAGATCCTGCGGGAGATTAACCGCAGTCTGGTTCAGCTCATTCGTCAACAGACCTTTGAGGAGATCGAAGAATTTCTGCTCATTACCTTTCAGCTCCTCAAGGTGAATGTCCGCAAATATCCCCACACTTCCTTGCAGTGTATCCAAGTCCTCGGTGGAGAGGTCTTTGACCGCGGTAACAGCCGGATGGTCGAGGCTTTTCTCTGGGGGGTTGTTCGGTTTGGTTTCCAGCACGCCAACGTTACCGGAGTCGACGAGGACTGGCAACCTCTGGCCAATCCGGCCCACCTGAGCAATATCAGGGTATGGCTGCACCTGATCATGCGTGAGCCCAAATGGTGTTCGACTCTTTTTTCCGCTCTCATCATCCATCTGAAGCTTTCAGGCACCTGCGTCAAGGATACCGATCTCTTTCAGCGGGATATCACCGAACTGCTCAACCATCCCATCGAGCCTATTTATAACCTTGCCAAACAGTTCACCAAGCTGATGCCGGTCTTCTATAACGAGATTGGCGCGGAAGGGGAACTGCGGGATGTATCGACCGAACTCGATGAGATCCACCGGCGAAAGGATGTGCTGATCCATTTTCTCCGCAAACAGGGCCATGTGGAAAGCTCGAATCTGATCGTCGACTTTATCGAGGCCATTTTTCTGTTCTGGAAATCCAAGGAGAAAACCCTGCTTCAGCCTTTCCTGCCCATTGAGGTGTATAATCAGGTGCAATTGGCCGGGCCGTTTATCGATGGTCAACACCTGCTCAGCCAGCGGATTTGGGAGGAAATGGCGCTGAAACGGGTCCACGATCTTTTGGCTGTAGATCAGGCGGTTCTCACCGAATTTCTGGGTCGCCAGAGCGATCTCGATGCAAGGGAAATCAGGCGATTTGAACTGTTGGTCAAGATGTACAAACTGCTCTATAAAAAATATAAACTCGGATTTCAGGAACTGCGTTCCGAACTGCTTCAGGCCGTTCACGATGGATTTCCCGAGATGGAAAAACTGCTGGCCAATCTTGAACACGCCGATACCGAAAGCTGTCTTGAGGCCCTCTTGGATAGCTTGGAAGGACTCAAAGAGATAATCCTGTCACCGGAACACTTCGAGGCCCAGGAGGATATCTACTACAAACGCCATATAGCGGTCGATATTCCGTCGGTCTACGGCAGATATAAGGAAAGAAAGTTTGACGCCCTGAGCTTGACCTTTCGGCTTGAGAATCTTGCCAATATCTATCTGGAAAAACTGTCAGAAACGGTGAATTTTTCCTTTATCACCCAGGCAACTTTCTATAATATTGTCAGGTGTATCAAGCTGTTTATGCAGGCCCTCAGTGTCGATGGTATAACCAGCCGGCGTCTGAATACCTATCTGTCTCTTCTGGCAAGCTCTTTAAAAGTCAGGCGCTTCTCTTATACCCAGTATCTCGATATCTTTCGCGGGCTCTCGGAAGGGGTAAAGGATGTCATCTATGCCTTTTATACCAATATTCATCAGAATAATCTTTCGCTCATCATTCCGCAGATCGGTCGGGAAAATCTCCTGCCTAAATTCAAAAGTCTTTATGACGAGGCGGAAGTGAGCACCTCGGTCCAACAGTTATCAGAGGCCTTTTTCCGCGATCTGATTTCCTCCACCTTTGGGCTGCAACACCTCGACAATTTCATCCTGCGGATTATCCAGACCTTGGAAAGTCAGAAGAACATGCTGGACAAGAAGCATCTGGATCTGCTTATGACTTACAATCCCAACACAGCGATTTCTCTTCTCAATAAACTCAACCCCTATACCCACAACCTCATCCATCTCGGGAACAAGGGCTACAATCTTGCCACACTCATCTCGGACAACAAGCCGGTACCGCCGGCCTTTGTCATAACTACCGAGGTTTTCCGGTGTCGTGATGTGGTTTTCGGTTTTTCGCAGGCACGAGAGGAGTTCATGCAGCGGATTCGGGCCTCCCTGAACGAAGTGGAACGGCTCACCGGCAAGATCTTCGGTTCACCTGATGCACCCCTCCTTTTATCCGTCCGCAGTGGTGGGGCTATTTCCATGCCGGGCATGATGGCCACAGTCAACAATGTCGGCTACAATGAAGATCTGATCTCAGAATATGTCAGTAAAAGTGGCAATGCCTACCTGGCCTGGGACAATTACCGCCGATTTCTGCAATCCTGGGCCATGGTATCGGGTATGGATCGGGAGGATTTTCAGGAATTGATGGATGAGGCGAAAGCAAAGCACCAGGTGAGTCTTAAACGGCACTTTTCCCCCGAACAGATGCGGGATCTGGCGCTTTCCTACCAGAAGCTTATTCGTAAAAGGGGATTGGGTATCCCCGACGACCCATGGCTGCAGTTGGTCAATGCCATAGAATTGGTGCTCGATTCCTGGGATACCGACAAAGCGATAGATTATCGCAAGATAATGGATGTCTCCGAATCCTGGGGCACCGCTGTAATCGTCCAGGCCATGGTTTTTGGCAATCGCAGCGACAAAGCCGGTTCCGGGGTTGTTTTTACTGCCCATCCCTACCGAAAGGTGCAGCGTGTCGCTCTCTGGGGGGATTATGCGTATGGCGACCAGGGCGAGGATATCGTTTCAGGTCTTGTCACCAGTTGTGCCATCTCAATAGAACAGGCTCAGCTTGATGGTCGGGCCGTAGAGGAAACCCTCGAACGGCGCTTCCCCGCTATCTATACCAGGCTTCTGGCTATTTC
>JAUYSF010000141.1 GCA_030696435.1 Desulfoprunum sp.
CACCTTGGCCGCACGACACAGGTGTGGGAAATCAGAATCCGCAATGAGAAAGAAGACCTCGTCTGTGTCTCAAGATTGACTGTATCTGTGCTTTAATTGCCTCAACGCAGATACTCATCAACCGTGATATCGAATTTCGCCAGTTCTTCACTAATAAACAAGGGACACTCCCCTGTTTTCTGAAACGAAAAACAGGGGAGTGTCCCTTGTTTAAAGTTAACGCTTGATTTGGAATTGGAATTATTTATTCAGACAGGCGTTTGGAGATGCGATGATAGGTCTCTTTCAGTTCCTCGCCAACGATCTTGGCCTTGGCAATATATTCCTCTGAGGTTTCCTTGGCACCATCGGCTATTTCAGAGGCCTTGGTCTTCACCTGACCCCATTTTTTCTCCGCATCGGCAAACTCTTCTTTGGCGTCCATCGAGGCAAGATGGATCTTCAAGTTTATCTCATCTCGTTCCATCTGCAGTTTTTCAACCAAACGGTCAAACTCTTCTCGCATCCCCATGATAGACCTCATTGATGTTTTTTGTCTTGATAGACCGTCCCGGCTGTTTCACAAATATTCCCCAGCAAACATGTTCAAATGAACAATTGTCACTGTATCGTCCAACGTCAACCTGAAACTATTTGCCAAAGTCATATCAGCGAGATAGGATTACGAGATAGAACTATTCGTCGTATAATTCCAATTCCAACTGTTAAAGGCCTCAACGCGAGGCCCTTGCGAAAACGGAAATTCAAGGAGTCGATATGTCTTGCTCGCCGGAAAAAACCCTCCAGATGTTCGATATGCTCGTCGACGGAAACATAGATAGATTCAACGAAGAGCGGGCCAAAGGCGTTCTGCCGGATTTTTCAGGGAAGAACTTTCGCGGGATTGACCTGAGACGTGCTGATTTCAATGGTGTCAGTCTGCATGACGCCATCCTCAGTAATGCCGATATCCGCGGGGGCGACCTGTACAACTGCGATATGGAAGGGGCAAGCATGAAAGCAGCCAAGATATCGGGTGTTTATTTCCCTGAAAACCTGTCCGCGGCTGAGATCTTGATGTCAGTGGAATTCGGCACGCGACTCAGGATCAGCAAATAATCCCTTCAACCATCGCCAGAACCTCTGCAGGGGCGTCCCCCGTCGCCGGCGGTATATCTCGTCGCGGCGCTTCTCTATGGACATGATCTCTTCCGGCGTAAAATCCTTGCGCATGAAATTTTCGTCGACCTCGGCATCCAGCATTTTCAGGACATCACCATCATAATTGACGACGCTGACCTCTATCTCCCGCCAGCCAAGGTTACGACAGGCCATCAAGCGCCTGTAGCCCGCCACCAGCCTGTTCTTCTCATCAATGACTATCGGATTGAGTAATCCCACCTTGCTGATCGAATTTTCCAGTGCCGCGATATCGCCGGCATCTTTCCTGATCCTCATGGCCTCTTCTATCACAATATGACTGATCGTTTTTTTCATAATTCCACGTCCTTGTTTATTTCACGACAAACTGCACGGCAGGGGTTTCAAGGGGATTCCCTCCTTTCGCCTGCCAGACACGGGCACAGGCCTGATGCGTTCCACGGACCAAAGGCCACATGAAATGGGAAGCGTTGTCTCGCGTGATGCCGGCAATCTTGCCATCAACAAGCCATTCTATCCTCTTTGCAGCCACCTGTCCCGCGATCTTCAACGGATAGGCCTCAATGTTGTCGGGGATACGGGGGTCCATGGCCATCTGCAGATTAGGGGTCGGCTGGAGAAGGCGTACCGTCATCCCGCTCGTTTCTTTTCCTGATCCTACCGCGCGTTGAGCCCCACTCCCGGCACCGGCATGGTGGCTGCAAAAGGTGCTGGGCAAGGTCCCCGGCAGGTATTTTTCGAGGACGGACGGACAGCAGGCAGTGGCGCGCAGCCCCGTTTCCCGGCAGATCTTCACGACGGCAAGGCGCGGACTCAGATAGAGCGGCCGGGCCTCTTCAAAACGGTTCAATTCTGCAAAGACCGAGCGGAGAATCAGGCCCGGCCCGGTAGTGCTTGTCAAGCCGTCGGTGGCATGGCGATCAAGATTGCCCATCCAGATCCCCACGGTATAGCGATGATTGAATCCAACCGCCCAGGCGTCGCGATGATCGTTGGAGGTGCCGGTTTTCACAGCCGTCTGCACAGGTAGCCTGAGGATATTGCCGGTCCCGAATTCCAGACGGCGAGCCTGGGGATCGGACAGGATATCGGCCACCAGCGAGGCTGCCTCGCTGCTGTAAATCCTTTTCATCGTGGCCCCGTGTCTGCCTGTATCGTCAAAGGTGAAACGCAGAGGGCGGAAGATGCCGACCCGGGCGAGAGCAGTATAGGCCTGCACCAGCTCAAAAAGCGTTACTTCACCATTGCCCAGAGCCAGACCTTCGCCGTAATAGCTGGCATTCTGCCTGAGACTGGCAAAACCGAGGGCATGTAAACGATCGAGAAAGACCTCCATGCCGGTAAACTGGATGGTCCGGATAGCCGGTATATTGAGAGAATTGCCAAGTGTCTCACGCAAGCGCAAAGGACCATAAAACTTGCGACTGTAATTATGAAACGGATGCATGCCGTTGCCGATAGGCCGGGCCAGGGGCGAATCCTCGATAATAGTTGAGGGGGTCCAGCCCATATCGAGAGCCAGAGCATACAGAAAGGGTTTGAGAGCCGAGCCCGGCTGCCTCGGGCTGGTTATGGCGTCTATCCAGCCTCCGGGGACCTCCCCCGAAAGCCCGCCGCCATTGACCCAGGCCAGGATTTCATCGGTCTGATGATTGACAACCAGGACGGCCCCATTGCTCACATCCAGATCTTTGAGGTCCCGCAGGTGCTGATCAAGTATCTCCTGGATTTTTTCCTGCAAGCCACTGTCGAGGGTGGTGACGATCCGGGCCGGGCCAGCTATTTTCTCCTTTGCCGCAGGAGATTCAAATCGGGAGATATGCTGGACAAAATGGCCGGCATCAACGGGGAGACGAAAATGGTCAAGGCTCAGATCGGAATGAACAAGCTCATCGTACGATGGACCGGACAATTTCTTTGATTGCACAAGGACCTTGGCGAGCCGCCGCAGAGGTTTGTCCAGAGCTCCCTTGCCCTGCTGCAGGTCGAAACGACCGGGGGCCCGGATCAGCACCGCCAGGGTCAGTGCCTCTCGTGTATTCAGGGTATCAAGGTCCCGGTCGAAATAGAGCCGCGCCGCCTGCAAAACTCCTCGTCTCTGCCGGGCATAGGGCACCTCATTGAGATAGAACTCAAGGATCTCGGTCTTTGAAAAACGATTTTCAAGCCGAACCGCTTCTATTCCTTCCAGCCAACGGGACCAGAGAGTCCGCGGCCGCGGATGGAGAATGCGCACCACCTGCTCGGTAATCGTACTCGCCCCCCGCACCCCTCTCAGGGCGGCGATGTTCTGCAGCAGGGCATGGCCCCTGGCCAGCCAGTCAACGCCGTGATGGCGGTAGAAGCGCCGATCCTCCGAGGCTGTAAAGGCCTCCTGCAGGACTGTCGGGATTTCGTGCAGAGCCAGCCAGTCACCGACATTCCAGGGATTGTCGTAGGTGACGGAGAGGGCAACACCATTGCGGTCGAGGAATTGCTGTTTCCGAACCTCCAAGGCTTGGGGCAGCAGGGTCGTCTGAAATGGCCGGAGATCCTTGATTGTCGCTCTGATCAGCCATTCGGCAGTCAGTACGGACAGCACCAGGAGCCCGAGATAGCACCAGAGCATTGCCCCCCGATGGCGACTGAAAAAACCAATTCCCTTCATTCCCTGCCCTGCCACCTATTCAGCCGCCTCGATCTTCAACTGTGCCGGAATGCCCTGACCAGAGACATCCGGGGCGTACATCTCCTCGGCATGCACGGGCAGGACCTGAAAATCTCCCGGAGAAATAGCCTGGGCGGTATATCTCAGATGATATCTGCCTGCCATCAAACGCTCAGAGTAGAAGCGCACGGCATTGTTGCGCAGCTCTCGATGATAGAAGCTCCAACGCCCCAGGGTATCCTCCTGCCAGTCGGACAAAGTGTTCCGGTATGAGCCGGCCGGATACTCCTCTTCACCGGCGGCTGCGTCCTGCAGCGATGCCGTCGCCAGATCCTTGTTCACCGGTTCGAGCCCTCCGGGGACCGGATCTTCCAGGACCACAAAATAGCGCTCCGCCGGCAGGGAGGCGTAGAGATCAACCCGCACGACCTCGCCTGTTTTCAAGACCATAGGTTCTTTGACAAGGCTCCATTTGCCGTCACGTTTGACGCTGTATTCCCGGTAGACCTCAATCCCGGCGTTGACTGCTTCGTTCTTGAGTTTTCCGGGAGTATAGGCAAGACGGGTCGCGTAATACAGCCGACCATCGCCCTCTTTCTGCAGACTGATCTTCGCCTTGCGCCCGGCATCGCCAACTTTCATGGGCCTCTCAAGGAGGACCGGCGGGTCGGTGAAGGCCTTGAACTGTCCCTTGCCCAGGGACTCCTGATCAAGCAGGCCCTCCACCGTCATATCCGGATTCTGTTTTTCATAGAGCCCTGCGAAGTCGGCCAGGGCCTTGACCACAAAGAGATTCTCCTGGGTGCTCGACCAATGATCTCGGCCCTTGCGGCTGAGGGTAAGTGCCCGCATAAGGCGCACCGGCATCTCCTTGATGGCCGCATCGGCCGGATTGGCCTTCAACCAGGCCACAAGGCTGCTGAGAACAGCGGCATTGTCGCGTATCGGCGAGGAGAGAAGGGCCTGGTAGCCGGCGTCAAGAGACTCACCGAAGACCATCGAACCCGAACTCTGATCGGCCTGGGCCAGGATGCTGTCAAGGACCTTCTTCTGCTGTTCGATGGAACCACCGGTTACCAACAGCGCCCTGAGATAGAATGCCTTGCCAAAGAGATTCATGGCCGGCAGATGTTCCCGATAACGTTCAACATCGGCCAGCTTGGCCTTGCCTCTTTCGGCCAGGGCGGCCAGGGCAACCGCGCGCACTGTGGCCGTCATACCCTTCGAAAATCCCTCCGGCACGGCTTCATGGCGCAGCAGATTGAGCAGATAATCCTGCAGAGCTTTTTCGACACGCTCCGGCGGTACATAGCCCTGCTGCCGCATCCAGTTGAAGGCCAGGGCGGTAAAGGCACTGAGGTAGGGCGAGACATACTCATCCTTGGGGATATAGTAGGTCATACCGCCACCCGGGGCCTGGTGCTCAGCGGCCATGGCCAGGGTTTCCCGCACCACCTTGTCACTGTCCTGCCAGACGAAATCAGCTTGCAAATAAGGCTTGAGCGGGCTGTACATAGCGGCCATCACCCCTCGGGTCAACTTCTGCTCCCAGCAGCTGTACTGATAATCCCGCAGGAAGGCAAAGGCCCCGTCAACGCCGCCGATAACCGTCGGCGACAGCTCAAGACTGATCGCACCCGTGTCTTCGCGCATACCCTCCGGGAAAAGAATATTCTCGGAGGCCGTGGCCTCAGCGGTCATGCCGTAGCTGGCCGCCACCTCCTGGACCCGGCGTTTGAGGACCTGGAGTTTCTGCGTGAAACCGTCATGGTCCGCCCCATCCCCGGCTGTCACTGTGAAGACAATATCCCCGGAACCGGTTGCCTGCAGAGGGAACCGCAGGGTCTCACGCTTGAAGGGTTTTATCGTGACCTTTCTCGTCATGCTGACAGTCTTGCCGTCTGCCGTTCCCGACTCGGGCGCTTTTACCGGACCCGCGGCCTTGAGTGTGACATCGAGGGTGCGGGTCTTGTCGGTGCGGTTCATCAGCGTAAATCCGGCGTCAAAACGGTCGCCCTCCAGCACCTGATTGGGCACTGCCGGCCTGATCTCCGTCGACTGATTAACCTTGAACACCGCCTCGCCCAGTCCCATGCGATCTTCCTGTGTCACGGCCATGGCCAATACCCGCCAGCCGGTCAGATTATCAGGGACCTCAAACTCGATATGGGCCTTCCCCTGCGCATCCGGACGCAGGGCAGGATTCCAGTAGGACACAAATTTAAAGAGCGAGCGCATGCTGAGATCGGGTCCGCCGCTGCCGCCGGCATTGGCCCCTTTGAGTGCCAGTTTTTCCCGGCCCACCAACTGCATCAGCAGATTGTAGTTGCTCAGATCGAGCTCATCGAGGGAATAAAAACCGCCATAGGGATCATAGGCCTTCCGGCCCTGCAGCAGGAGATCGAACACCGCTTCATCAAGGACCGCTACGGCCAATTCAACAGGGGCTGCGTTCTCCCGTCCCCCGAGGTTTCTCGGACGGACCTGCAGATCGACCCGCACCGTATCGCGCGGTTTATAGACCTCCTTTTCCGGTTTGATATCGACAATCAACTCCTTATAGGGATCTTTCACCGGCATCTTGACATAGCCCATGCGATAGGCCGGTTTGCCGAGATCTTCGCCCTGTGGTCCCATCGGTTTTTCCACCCGTGGCGCGGTGACCATCACCGAGACATAAAAGCCCGGCAGATAATCGGGCAGCACCGGGATCTCGATGATCTCCGAGCTGTTCTGAAAAACCTTCGACCAGCGCTTGATCACCCCGAAACGCTCGACAGTGACGAGGGCCTCGGCACCCGGAAAGGGATTCTGCACGAGAAACCGCGCCGTCTCGCCGACATTGTAACTGGTCTTCTCGGGATAGACGTTGAGCAGATTACCCGGTATGGATTCCCAGAGAACGACGCCCCTTCCAGTCACCCAACGATTGATAACAGTCGTGTGGCTGCGGCCTTGGGTGTCCTCGATGACGGCGGTCAGCCTGAGACTGCCGGCATGCTGCGGGATAAATTCGAGTTCCAGGGCCTCTTTGCCGGAGGTCCCGCTGAGCTGCTGCTCGGCCTCCCAGGTATGTTCATATTCCGTGAGATAGTCTTCGCCCGCACCTTTGACCCGCGCGCCCATAGTCTTTTCGTATTCGGTCTTGATCGTAATCGGCACCCCGGAGACGATTTTACCCTCCTTGTCGACCACCACCAGCCGTACCTTGGCAGGCTTGTTCTCCTGGAGGGTCCAGTCTTCCTGCAGGACTCCGACATAGCGATCCCGACCGTAGCAGGGAGTCGATGTCCGGTTGGCGATGGATTTGCCCCGATCATCCTGCACCGAGCTCTCGACCGTCAACTGCCCGAACCAGACCGGTGTCTCAGCGATGGTAAAGCTGCTGGCCATCGCTCCTTTATCGTTGAGGTTGCCTTGCGTTTCGTACAATGTCTGGCTCTCCGCCGTTCCGCCATCCGTGGCCTCCGAGATATCAAACTGGAAGCCACCGGTCTTGGGATTATCCGGGATAAATGGCCGGGGCTCCAGGCTGGCCGTCACCCTGGTCGCGGCCCCGGTATAGGGACCGCCGGCATGGAGTTTGGCCTCGCTTGCGATCTGGACCGTATCGCCGGTGGAAAAGGTCTTGCCGTTCAGATCGGTGACAACTTTGAAGGGTGACGGCGTGAAATCGCTGACCAGAACCCGCAGAGGTTCCCACTCATCTTGCGTGAAATTGGCCGTCAAGATAAAGCGGTACCAGCCAACCGCACCATTTTTAGGCAAGGACACCTCGCCGTGAAAGGCCCCGAAGGAAGAGAGAGTGATGCCATCCTGGTCATGAATCACCTTGCCCATCGGGTCCTCGACCTTGAGATGATATCGTGGCGGAGCAACTGCCCCAACCACCTTCTTTTTGCCCGTGGCGGGGGCAGCAACTGCCGGTGCCATCGGCTTCGACACCGCAACGGCAGTCGTGTCACTCACCTTGTCATCAATACCCGGCGGCCGGGTAAAGCGCAGATTGTTCTGATCGCGCACATAGATCTTGTACTGCACCGTGTCTCCGGCCTTGTAGATCCCCTGGGCCGTTGCCCCCCAAACATGAATATGGCCATACAGCGTGCGGAGCCAGTCGGGAATATACTCGCGGTTTGCCCCTTCCGAAGCAACCTGATACTCATAGCGCACCGGCAATACCGCCATATCTCCAGCCTTTTGGCAGCGCAGGAAAAGACCGGGTTCATCATTGCCATTCGCCCAGACGTACTTGAGTTCCGGATCCAGGGTGGCGGTCCCGGCCAGTTCGGCCACGCCATCCTCACCGGTGGTCCCCGTGGTAAGGGCGGCTGCTGGATTGCCGAAATCCTTGAAAGTGCTCTTTAAAACCTGCACGGTCACACCGGGAATCGGCTTGCCGGTCTGGAGATCGGTTATCCAGACGATGCTGTTATGATGTCCGAGTTTGAGATGCACCTGAAACGGCGTGACCTGGGCAAAGAACCAGGACTCTTCGGGCGATTTGCCGGGCACAACCGGCTGCGGGCTAAACTGCCCCTGCACGAGTCCCGACGGTTTGCCGACCAGCTTGCGAATGCCGAGCGGGACCGGGATAGAGGCATCCCTCGGACCTGCGGGCATAATGACGTCAGAGCCCGCGACCTTTGGACCATCGGCCGTGACGGTCTCATAGTTCAGCCGGAGTTCATCGAGATTCACCGACCAGACATGGGCATCGGTATCGAGCCCCTTCTCCAGCACCGGCATGTTCTTGAGAAGAGCAAAATCGGGGGCCCGATGGTCGGTGGCAAAGTTCATATCGACAGGTGCCGCAAGGGCCCGACCGAACTGATCTTTGACGGAAGCAGCGGCAGCCTGCAGGCGATATTTGCTGTAGGCTTTAAGGATCGATTCCGGCAGGAAGATGGAATACTCCTTCCCCTTACTGTACGGTTCGGCAAGTTGAGAAGAGGAATATACCTGCTCCCAAGGATCGGCCTCCGAAGTATTGCTGTTGAGAGCCGGGGTGAGCTGCAGGCCCGCCCGAATGTCCTCGGCCAGGACCGGCGCAGAAAAGACCAGCGAGACACCGCCCGAGGGCAGACAGCGCTGCTGCGAGGCCAGCGGCAACTCCGGGCTGATCTTAAAGGCCTGGCTTTCTCTGTCGGTGCAGGCCACCCCGAGAAAGCGGAATTCAGGGATGGCATACAGGGTGTCAAGAATCCGGTTTTCGACACCCGGCGCCGTCCCTTTTGGTGAGACAATCCCCGGTTCCACCGTCAGCTCGACCGGCTTTTCGATAGGCAGCTCGGTCTCCGGGCTGACCAGCCACATCCGATTGTCCTTCTGCTCGGGCGAACGCTCATAGTCCGGATCTTCCTGCACCTTGGCCCTTAAACGCGGCCCACCGGTGACGCGATAAAAGAGATGGGCCGAAAGCGAGGCCTGATCCATGGCCAGATTACAGCGAATCGAGGTCTGAGGCATCCTGGGAGAGAGCCAGGCCTTGAACCAGGAATCGGTAATCCGTGGTCGTTCCGTGGAAAAACTGTGGCGTACTGTTTTTGCCAGTGTGGCCTTGTCTTCCGTCATGATACCCGGCGAGACGACCAGCCGGTATTGGGTTGCCGGCTGCAGGGCATCCTGTTCATTGAGATTACAGGCCAGGGTGGCGGGGCTCAGCCAGCGCCACTGGCAGTTCAGCTGGGGTTCAATCGTCACCGGGATCTCCACAGCCTGCCGTTCCATACGGCCAAGCGGCACCACGGGCCGATTGAACTCGATGACAATCTGCCGTCCCGGCGGCACCTCCTCACCGGCCGGAGTAATGCGCAGAATCTGCAGAGCATCCTTCGCAGGGTTTGCCGTATTCCGGGCCATGACGGCCGGCGAAATCAGCAAGGCCAGCAGCAGAAAGACCAAGAGACAGGACAAAGCAGATGGCACAAACTGTACTCTGAGCGGCGGGGTATTTTTTTGATCTTTGAATGTCGGCACGGAGAGGACCTCCTGGTAGGATGCAATGGGATGTGGGTGCGAGATTTCAGGGAAAGTCTCCCCCTTCCTCTTTCCTCGATAGATCAATATCCTAGATTATTGCTCCCGCCTGCGCAACTCCTTTTCCTGGCAATGAGATTTCGTTTCCAGCCGGTAACTGAGCGGAGGTAAGGGCCGGTCCCTGAGCGGAGCCGAAGGGAAGACAAACTCAAGCGCGGAAAAATCTTCTTTCTCAAACCTATCCACGTTACAATGATTGTGGAACGTCGAACGTGCCAACACAAGAGCCGTTTTCACCAGAACATATCTCATCTTGCCATGCAGTGCGCAATCTGAGAAATCACCACGAGGAGATATTGATACACCCATGCCGGCCATAACCGAATGTGTCACACCCCGTTTTTTCTCCGGGCAGGAACAGTTTCCTTTTCTCCAGGTCGACGATTTTTCCTATGTCGAATACCGCCACTGTGCAAATCAGTATCGCAATCAGATCATAGTAACCGCTTATCTTTTTGTGGTAATTCTGAGTGGGGAAAAAATAATCCACACAGCCGATGGAGACCTCCATATCAAAGCGGGAGAGGCCTTTTTTGCCCGAAAAGGCACCTATCTTTTTTCAGAAATCCTGGCTTCACAGGATGAATACCGAACCCTGGTGTTTTTTATCGACGACTCCTTTCTCAAGCACTTTCTCGACCGACACTGCCGTCTTCTTGATCGGCAACAGGTTGACAAGGCAAAGGATATCTTTGCCATTCCCGTCTCCCCTCTTCTGGAGGCCAGTATCGATTCGGTACTGCCGTTTTTCCTCCACCGTACGGACCTCAGCCAACAGCTGCTGCGCTTAAAATTGGAAGAACTGCTGCTCCACATTATCGATGCAGACCCCAGCGGCAACTTTGTCAGCTTCCTGCACACGCAGTATTCAACCAGAAAAAGAGACCTGCAATCTCTGATGGAGAGGTATTTCCTGACACGCGTTACCATTGCCGAATTGGCCATGCTGTCCGGTCGGAGCCTGAGTGCCTTCAAACGCGAGTTCAAGGAAGTCTTTCACGAGCCCCCGCAACGCTGGATTACCAATCGCCGTCTTGAGCACGCCCGTGTGCTGCTCGCGGGATCCGATCTCAATGTCAGTGAAATCTGTATCCAGGTGGGCTTTGACAATTTTTCCCACTTTAGCCAGATCTTTAAAAAGAAATACGGCTTTTCCCCCAGCGCCCTGCAAAAGATCCGGAACTGATAAAAACTGAACCGCTGACCACAGCAGGAATCAGACAATCAGCTAGGATATGGTGACAGGAGAATAGAGTTTGTCTATTTTTCTTTCAACCATTGAACAGGAGGTAGTATGAAACGAACACATTTTTTTGTTGCAGTCGCCTTGCTCTTTTGTACATCGAGCGCATTCGCCGGTGATTTCCAACTGACAGGCCCAAGCCTGCAGGCAAACGGCACCTTACCTGCCCGGCATGTGCTCAACGGTTTCGGCTGTACGGGTGAAAACCTCTCACCACAGCTTTCCTGGCAGGGAGAACCTGCAGGAACGAAGAGCTTTGCCCTGACCGTGTATGATCCCGATGCCCCAACCGGGAGCGGCTGGTGGCACTGGTTGGTATTCAATATTCCTTCAGACATCCACAGCCTTGCGGAAAACAGCGGCAACCCGGAAAAGGGTCTGCTGCCGAAACAGGCGATCCAGGCCAAAACCGATTTCGGCACTCCCGGCTATGGCGGAGCCTGCCCGCCGGCCGGTAATCCGAGCCATAGATATCAGTTTACCGTGTGGGCCCTCGACGTCGACCAGCTGCCTCTGACGGTGGACACCTCCGGCGCCATGCTCGGTTTTAATCTGCGTCAGCACATGCTCAAAAAAGCCGATCTCACGGTTACTTACGGCAGATAAGAGTGCAAGCAGTGACTGCTCGTAGACTTTTCGACCAGATCCAGCTGTAGAGTTATGGTGGTGAATAACGACACCTTTCACCGCACTCCATGCGGACAATATGCTTGCCTTTTGCGGCGAATATCAGCTATATTCTCCGCATGGAGTGCGCAGAATGACCATTTATATACATAATTTGCCCGATTGGCCCCGTTTTCGCTGGGATGACAAAGCCTTGTCTCCTCGCCTTGCAGCTGTGCGCCATAACCAAGGGCGACTTTTGGGCCGCATGGAAGGGCTGGGCTTATCTCTTCGCAGCGAAGCGATTTTGCACACATTGACTCTGGATGTCGCCAAATCCAGCGAGATTGAAGGCGAAGTTCTGGACGTGGCGCAGGTGCGTTCGTCCATTGCGCGACGGCTCGGCATGGATATCGGCGCACTGGTTCCCGCAGATCGTCACGTAGAGGGCGTGGTCGAGATGATGCTCGACGCCACGCAGAACTATGACAGGCCGCTTACCAAAGAGAGATTATTTGCCTGGCATGCCGCCCTCTTTCCCACGGGCTACAGCGGCATGAGCAAGATCAACGTCGGCTCCTGGCGTGATGATGCCAAGGGGCCAATGCAGGTGATCTCCGGCCCTTTTGGCCGTGAGCATGTGCATTATGAAGCCCCCGCCGCCGTGCTGCTTGAAGCGGAGATGCGTACGTTTCTGGCTTGGTTCAACAGCGATGAGGCCACGGATCTTGTTGAGCGTGCGGCCCTGGCCCATCTTTGGATTGTCACCCTTCATCCTTTCGAAGACGGCAACGGACGCATGGCACGTGCGCTTGCGGATATGATGTTGGCACGATCAGAGAAATCACCCCAGCGTTTCTACAGCATGTCGGCGCAAATCCAGCAGGAGCGCAAGGCCTATTACGATATTCTCGAACAAACACAGAAAGGCGATCTCGATATCACCGCCTGGCTTGCCTGGTTTTTGGATTGCCTCGGTCGTGCGTTGGCTGGAACGGATGTTGTACTGGAGACCGTCTTGACAAAAGCCCGGTTCTGGGAAAATCCTGCCGGCGCTTTTCTTAACGAGCGCCAACGCTTGATCATCAACAAACTGCTGGATGGATTCGACGGAAAGCTGACCTCATCCAAATGGGCCAAGATCACAAAATGCTCGCAGGACACCGCCTTGCGCGATATCCAGGATCTCCTCAATCGCGACATTCTCGCAAAGGATTCTGCCGGTGGCCGCAGCACGAATTATCTGCTGATTCGGGCCTGACTGCAGTTGTTTCAATCCACGCCCCCGCGCAGGGGGCGAC
>JAUYSF010000162.1 GCA_030696435.1 Desulfoprunum sp.
GTCAGCTTGGCACCGGTGCAGCCCAGGGGATGACCGAGGGCGATGGCCCCGCCGTTGACATTGACGATATCCCGGTTGATGCCGAGTGCCTGAACGACAGCCAAGGCCTGAGCGGCAAAGGCCTCATTCAGTTCGACAAGCCCGATCTGATCCTGGGTCATCCCGGCCAGTTTCAAGGCCGCGGGAATGGCAGCGATCGGCCCGATGCCCATGACCTCGGGCGCGCAGCCGTTGGCCGAGAAGGCGATGAAGCGGGCTATCGGATCCTTGCTGATGCGTTTCAGATAGTCTTCGGACACTACCAGGGCGCAGGCTGCGCCGTCGGTCATCTGAGACGAGTTGCCGGCCGTGACCGGGCCGCCCACCTTGAAGACTGAGCGGAGTTTGGCCAGACTCTCGACCGTGGTCTCCGGCCTGACGCCGTCATCGACGGTGACCAACTCTTTTGTCCGTTTGATTTTACTTCCGACAAGCATCTCTTTTTCAATCTCTACCGGGATGATCTCATCGGTAAAGCGCCCCTCGGCGATGGCCGCAGCGGCCTTGGCGTGACTGGCAGCTGCAAAGACATCCATGGCCTGCCGGTCAATGCCGTATTGTTCTGCAACAAGCTCGGCGGTGACGCCCATTGAGGCGAAGGATTCAGGCCAATTGACCATCATCCCTGGGTTGGCGGCGTATTTCAGGCCGCCCAGCGGCACGCAGGACATCGACTCGACCCCACCGGCGACAATACAGTCGGCGAAACCGCACATGATCCGCTCGGCAGCCATGGCGATGGTCTGCAGGCCGGAAGAACAGAAGCGGTTGATGGTCTGGCCGGGCACCTCTATCGGCAGACCGGCTTTCATGGCCGCAATCCGGCCGACGTTCATACCCTGCTCGGCCTCGGGAAAGGCGCAGCCGAGATAAACGTCATTGATGGTGGCGGGATCGATGCCGGTGCGCTCGACCAGGCCTCTGATGGCCAGGGCCGCCAGATCATCGGGCCGCATGTCTTTGAGCTTTCCCTTGTTTGCCCGGCAGCCAGGAGTTCGGTAACTTGCCAGAATATAGGCTGTTTTCATATCTATCCTCTCTTGTGAGTGTATAAAATTCGCAATCGGCAGCCTTAGTTACGAAGTGGTTTGCCGGTTTTCAGCATATGCTGAATACGTTCTGCCGTCTTTTTATTGCCGCAAAGTTTGACAAATCCCTCTCGTTCCAGTTGCAGGAGATAGTCCTCGGTGATCAGGGTGCCGGCGGCGACGTCGCCGCCGCAGATGATTTGGCCGATCAGCGCCCCCATCTCGTACTCGTACTCGCTGATGAAATTGCCCATTTTCATGTTCCACAGCTGGCTCTTGATGCTGGCTGCAATGCCGCGGCCAGGGGCCGGAATGTTCACAAGCGGGCGTTTGGGGCGGTAGTTGACGGCCATGGCCAGGACCTTCTGTTTGGCATCGGCAATCAGCTGGTCGATATCCATGCTGATGCTGTCGCCCCGGCGCATATAGCCCATGTCGGACAGCTCCGCGGCACCCATGGACACCTTGGCCATGGCAATCTGCTGAAAATTTTTAAAAATAAAGGGCTGCACATCGGTGCCGTACTGCTGGGCCAGTTCCACGGCCCTAAGACACATCTCCTTGGTGCCGCCGCCAGCCGGCAGGAGACCTACACCGATCTCGACCAAGCCCATATAGGTCTCGGCATAGGCGTTAATCGCGTCGGAGTGCAGACAGAACTCGCAACCGCCGCCGAGTGCCATGTTGAAGGGCGCGGCGACGACCGGGACCTTGGCGTATTTCACTGCCATGGTGGCCTTCTGGAACGAGCGGATGACCATGGTGATGTCATCGTAAGCCCCTTCGGCGATGGCCACGGCCAACATCATCAGGTTGGCGCCGACCGAGAAGTTGGCCCCGCGGTTGCCGAGCACCAGGCCAACGCCCTCGTCTTCTGCCCGTTTGACGGCCTTGTGGGTCATGGCCAGAATATCGCCGCTGATGGCATTCATCTTCGAATGGAACTCGAAGCCGAAGACGCCGTCACCGAGATCGAGAATCGAGCAGTTGGCGTTTTTCTCGACGACCTTGCCGGCCTTTTTAAGGATTTCGAGACGAATCTGGCCTGCTTTCACCGGCACGGGGACATAGCCGCCCTGCATGAGATCATAATATTCCTGCTGGCCCGCTTCATTAAAGCGATAGAAGCCCTGGACTCCCTTCAGTTTCTCAGGCACTTTGATGCCATCTGCCTCGGCCCGTTTAACAAAGGCCGGCACACCGATGGCATCGAGCATCTCGAACGGCCCGAGCTCCCAGTTAAAACCCCACTTCATGGCATTGTCGACATTCACTACGTCGTCTGCGATCTCGGGAATCCGGTTCACGGTATAGATGAGGGTGTCGCGGATACTCTTCCAGGCAAACTCCGCCCCTTTGTCCTGGGCATTGACAACCATCTTGACCTTCTGACCTGGATCGTCGACCTGTTTGACAAGTTGTGCCGAGGGGTATTTCGGTTTGACAATCGGCGTGTATTCGCCGGTCTGGTAATCGAAATAAAGGATCTGCTTCTTGCCGTCGACCATTTCCTTGGTGTAGAAACCCTTCTTGGTCTTGTTGCCGAGCTGCTTGTTCTCGATCATCTTCGCCATAAATTCCGGGAGCTTGAACACATCGCGCTCCTCATCGTCGGGCAGCAGGTTGTAGGAGTTGGAACCGACATGCGCGAGGGTATCGAGCCCTACCAGATCAGCGGTGCGGAAGGCCGCACTCTTCGGGCGGGCCGTGACCGGACCGGCCATGGCATCGACTTCCTCCACCGTCATACCCATCTCCACCATATGCTGGATGCCTTTGTAGATGGCATAGACCCCAATACGATTGGCGATAAAGTTGACCGTATCCTTGGCGTAGACGATGCCCTTGCCAAGCCGACTGCTGATGAAGTCGGCCATATCCTTGACCACCGCCGGATCGGTCTCCCGGCAGGGCACGATCTCCATCAGCCGCATATAGCGCGGCGGATTGAAAAAATGGGTGACCAGGAAACGGCGACGCAGGTCCCCCGGCAACACCGCGGCCATCTCGTTCACCGACAGACCGCTGGTGTTGGTGGTAAGAATCGCCGTGGCGGAGAGATACGGGGTGATCTTCTCCAGCAGCAAAAGCTTGATCGGCATATATTCGACCACAACCTCAATGACCCAATCGCAGGCAGTCAGTTTTGTCAGATCGTCCTCCAGATTGCCAACCTGGATTAATCCGGCATATTCCGGCAAGAAAAACGGCGCCGGTTTCATCTTGGCCAGTCCCTGCAGACCGTTCTGGGCTATGCGGTTTCTCACCGCCGGGCTCTCCAAGGTCAGGCCTTTCGCCGCTTCCTGGCCGGTCAATTCCTTCGGGACGATGTCGAGCATAAGGACCTCAACTCCCGCATTGGCCAGATGGGCGGCTATGGTGGCGCCCATAACGCCGGCGCCAATTACCGCTACTCGATTGATCTGCCTCATTTTTTCTCTCCATGTGTTGATTTCGACTGGAAGACTAAGCCATTTCCGTTTTTCGTATAGAGTTCTTCGACTACGTCTTTGTATTTATTGTAGATTTCCTTTCGCTTCAGTTTCAGGGTCGGTGTCACTTCACCGCCCTCAACTGAAAATTCTCTGGCTATCAGGGCGAAATGCTTGATGGTCTTGTAAGGGGGATAATTTTTGTTCAGGGCATCGATCCTTGCACGATATAACTCCCTGATCTTATCGTGTTTGACCAACTCCTCGATATCGAGATAATTGATCTTTTCCTCACGGGTAAAATCGATGAGCCGCTCGATATTGGGGGTCAGCAGGGCGACAAGATAGGGTTTACGATCACCGAAGACGATGGCCTGGGATATATACTTGTCAAGCCGCATATCGCTCTCGATCGGCTGGGGGGCGATATTCGTGCCGCCGGCGGTGACGATTATTTCTTTTTTGCGGTCGACGATATAGACGAACCCGTCCTTGTCGATGGTGGCGATATCGCCGGTCTTCAGCCAGCCATCCTCGAAGGTTTCTTTGGTGGCCTCATCGTTCTTGTAATAGCCCTGCATGACCATGGGCCCCTTGAGCAGCAACTCGCCGTCCTCGGCCAGTTTGACCTCCACCTTCTCAAGCGGCTTGCCCACCGAATCAAAACGGATGTTATCGATACTGCAGAGGGTGACCGCCGGGCTGGTCTCGGTCAGGCCATAGCCGTTGAACACCGGGATGCCGATGATCCACATGAACTCATTGATGGTCTTGTCGAGAGGAGCGCCGCCGCAGATAAAGAACTTCAGCCGGCCGCCGAAACGATCGCGAACCTTGCTGAAGACCAGGCGATCAAAGAAACGGTATTGCAGACCAAGGAGACCGACAGGTTTTTTGTCGATATATCTTGTCCGCACATATCTGCTGCCGATCTTGACGGCATAATGAAAGAGGTTCCGCCGCAAGGGACTCGATTTGTGGACGGTCTCGTAGATACGCGAATAGATCTTTTCAAAGAGGCGCGGCACGCTGACCATGGCCGTCGGCCGAATCTCGACCATATTTTCCATGACCTTTGACACATCCTCGGCAAAGGCGATATGGTTGCCGCTGAGCAGGGTGGCGTAGTAGCCACCGGTCCTCTCAAGGACGTGGCTCAGGGGCAAAAAGCTCAGGAAGGTCTCTTTGTCCCCCATCCCCCCGAGCTGTTTCACGCCGTACTCGCAGTCACAGAGGATATTATACTGGCTGAGCAGGACCCCTTTCGGCACCCCAGTCGTACCGGAGGTATAGATGATGGTGATGATATCCTCATGGCGGATATTGTCTATCTGGCTCTCGATCGTCTCTTTGTCTTCTTTCGAGAGGGGCGTTTCAATCTCGGACAGCTGGTATTGGGTATAGACGGGAAATGAACGATGGCCCATGAAGCGCTCGTAGGAAATTATATGCTCGACATGGGGAATCTTGTCTTTGACGGCCAGGAGCTTTTCATATTGGCCCTTGGTCGAGACAAAGACCACCTTGGCCTCGCTGTGATTGATGACATAGGCCGCCTGCTTGCCGGTATTGGTGGCGTAGATCGGCACCGTAATGGCGCCGGCACACTGGATACCGAAATCGGAAATGGCCCAGCCGAGACGGTTTTCCGAAAAGATCGCCACCTTGTCTCCGGGTTGCACCCCGACTTTGCCCAGGCCGCGGGCCAGGAGCAGCACTCGTTCATAAAATTCGGCATAGGTCTGGGAGATATAGACCCCTTTTTTCTTATAGGAGATAGCTGTCCTATCACCGAATTTACGAGCGTTTTCTCTGAGTATTGCGGGGATTGACTGATACGAGATGATGTCCATTGTTTATGCTCTCCACAAAAAGATGACGCACAGATTCGATCGCCCTCACAGTGTTGCTGCATAAAAATCTTGCATTATTTTCCGTATACCTTACCCTTACGTTTAAGTCAACCTTAAATCAATTTATTTTTCACCTCTAATGAGATTGCATTCTCTCGAAGCCAGAGAGTATCACCTACCGTAAAGGAGAATATTATGAAGGAAGTTGTGATAGTTAGTGGATCAAGAACAGCAGTCGGGGCATTTGGTGGAGCCCTCAAAAATGTCCAGGCAATCGAACTGGGCTCCATCGTCCTGAGAGACGTTTTACGTAAGGTTGGATTGCGTCCAGCCCTCGACGACAAGACCGCCAACCTGGCCCCGACACAACTCAAAGGCCAGGGCCTGATCGACCTGGAAAAAGAGACTGTTGGTTGGGATTCAAGCCTGCAGCCGGTGTCTGTTGATGAGGTGATCATGGGCAATGTCCTCCAGGCCGGCCAGGGGCAGAACCCAGCCCGCCAGGCTATGATCAGGGCCGGCTACCGCAAGGAAACCCCGGCCTGCACCATCAATAAGATATGCGGCTCAGGCCTTAAGGCCATCGCCTTCGGGGCATCGTCCATCATGACCGGAGAGGCTGAGGTTGTGGTAGCGGGCGGCCAGGAAAGTATGAGCAATGCCCCGATGGCCTTGCCAAAGGCCCGCTGGGGGCATAGGATGGAACTCACCGGACGGGGAGAGATCATCGATCTCATGGTCTTTGATGGCCTGTATGAGATATTCTATGGCTACCACATGGGGGTAACTGCCGAAAATATCGCCCATAAATACGGCATCAGCCGCGAAGAGCAGGATGCCCTGGCCCTTCTCAGCCATACTCGGGCGCTGACGGCAATCCGGGAAGGATTCTTTCGCCATGAAATTGCCGCTGTCACAATGAAGAACAGCAAGGGCGAAACCGTCTTCGACACCGACGAACGGCCCATGGAAACGACCATGGAGAAGCTCGCCAGACTCAGGCCCGCCTTCGACAAAAACGGTTCGGTAACGGCTGGCAATTCTTCTGGAATCAACGATGGGGCGGCCGCGGTTCTGCTCATGTCTGCAGAAAAGGCCCGGCAGCTCGGCCTTGAGCCTCTGGCCTGGATAACCGCCTTCGCCGCCGGCGGACTCGATCCTGCCTTTATGGGCCTGGGTCCGGTGCCGGCAATCAGGAAGGTCCTGAACAAAAAAGGTTTGTTCATAAACAACATCGACATGATTGAGCTCAACGAGGCCTTTGCCTCCCAGGCAATCGCCTGCATGCGTGAGCTGGGGATCGGAACGGAGCGGGCCAACGAACTCGGCAGCGGTATCTCACTTGGCCATCCCATCGGCTGCACCGGCGCCCGCCAAACCGTAACCGGCATTCACCATATGCAGCGAAAGGGCTATTCAACGGGCCTCATTTCAATGTGCATCGGTGGTGGCATGGGCATGGCCATGCTGATTGAGAGATAGCAACAAAGATGGAGCTCAGGGTTTTTTAATTATTGGGCAGGCTTCGGGTGGTTGACGGAGCCTGCCGCTCTTTACTGCACAGGCTCACATTCTTAACAACACCATATAACCGTCAACCGCAAATGCCTTTGGCTTTTCCGTCGTCATAAAAGCATCTTTCGGCACATTCAACTTTACCGAGCAAATTCAAGCTCTGAACAGCAATCAACCTTTTTTATCATTGCCCGTATATTTCTTTTTCTCAAAATCCACATTAAGCTGTATAATGAAATACTAAAATACAAGCCCCTACTGTTAAGAGAGAAATATTATTATTATTTTCAAACCTTTGTCCAAATAGATTGATATGGCTTAAAATACAGACCACCTCCACGGCATCTCACTATCAAGCGCCTGCCCATTGCCATGCAAAAACTCAGAGAGCTGTTCCGCATCCTCTTTACCTTTGATCCGACAGCGCGGCTCGACCTCTTTGCAACCTTCCCCCTCATTAGACGTTTTTTCACACATCGCAGTAACTTAGCCATACTCAGAACCTTCGGCGACTTCGCTTTCACCGGTTTGATTCTTCTTGGCCTGTTCGGTCCACAGGATCCCGAGCGGAATATTTCCCTGTTTCTGGCCTGGGGTATCTGGTGGACCGGGGTAGTGCTGAGCTGGTTTTTCGTCGGCAAATTCTGGTGCGGGGTCTGTCCCTTCCTGGGTATAGGTCGCCTGCTACAGCGATTCGGCCTCAGCCTCAATCTCGATCCGCCCCATGCCCTGCGGAAATACTTCATCCACATTGCCGTTCTGCTCTTTGCCGCTATCATCTGGGCCGAATCGGTGGCCGACATGAAACACTGGCCTCTCGGCACCGCCGTGCTTCTGCTCACCATCCTGTTCGGCGCGACAGCCATGGGGATGCTCTTCAAAGGGCAGGCATGGTGCCGGTATATCTGCCCCTTAGGCAAAGTCATCGGGGCCGGCGCCACAATGTCGATGATAGAACTCAGGCCAACCCCGGGTCTCTGCCGGAGCTGCGAAACAACCGCCTGCAAAAAGGGCCGCCCAGGACTTCGAGGCTGTCCGGTCTATCTGGGTGCCCATAATATCAGGAATAGCCTCGACTGCCTGCTCTGCGGCCGCTGTGTCCTGCTCTGCGACCGTGAATCGCCACGTCTGCTCCTGCGAAATCCCTTTGTTGAGCTGGTCGCCGTCAAGGGACGCGACCTTTCCTGCACCTTCATTATCCCCTTTCTCGCGGGCTCACAGTGGGCCAGATACATCGACAAAAATGACTGGTATCATACTTTTACGTCAACATTCTTTAATTCTGCCGCCTTGTCCTTCACGGTGCTCCTCACCCTCTGCTTCGCCGCCTTTCTAGGGATTATCACATTCGGCAACCATCTACTCGGCTTCAGACGCAGTAAGCTGCCGATACATTGCTCACCCATGATTCCGGTGCTGACACCTCTCGTCTTCAGCGGTGAACTTATCTACCGCCTCGACTATCTCCTCTCGGAAGCCGGGCGTTTCCCACAGGTGTTTGCACGACAATTTGGTCTTGCCGTTGAAGGATTTTCCTTTGTAATCCCAACCTGGCCACTGACCACCCTCTCCCTAGTGATTCTCGTTCTAGGCTATCTCGGCAGCCTTTATGTCACGTTCCTCTTTAAACACAGAAAATCACAGCCACCCCCTGAAAATTTTTCCAGTGGCTCATTGCAGGCGTTAGTCGGCACGGTGACCCTTGTCTATCTCTTCTTGGTTTTCTGGTAACTATTTTGCCGTCATTCAGCTTGAAAGAGTGTTCTTTTGGTTTCGCGCTCTTGACTTCAGGATCAGTGAGTGGCATGGCGTGTTATCCAGAAATGGATACGTTGATTACATTTTGTAATGCCCACTTTGTTTCTGGATGTCGACGCTTTCCATCGAACTACACGGGACAACAAAAAACCCGCTAACCTTTACAGGCTGCGGGTTTTTTACACTTCTTTGGACTTCTATGAATACGTTCTGGTGCCGAAGGCGAGACTCGAACTCGCACGACCGTGGGTCGCTACCCCCTCAAGATAGTGTGTCTACCAATTCCACCACTTCGGCACTGCAGAAATTTATTGCTTTTTGTCCTTTGCTGTCTCATCCACCGCCTTAACAGCAGGTGCTGCCACCGGCGGCGTTTCAGCCACTTTTGCCGGCGCAGTTGTTTCTTCACTCGTTTTGACTGGTGCCTTACCCGCCTGAACCGGCTGCTCTTTTATCATACTACTCATGACTGAATTCGTACTGCCGTGCGATGAAATATACGCAAGAGAGACAGAAGTCAACATAAAAATTATAGCAGATGCCGTTGTAATCTTATTGAGTAGCGGCAGAGGCCCTTCTGACCCAAAAAGAGACTGACTGGATCCGCCAAATGTCGCACCAATATCAGCACCTTTCCCATGCTGCAAAAGTACAATGCCTATCAGGAATAGACTGACAATGACATGCAGAATTGTAAGCAGAGTTTCCATTCAGTTACAGTGTGAAGATTATTTAAAGGCGATTATCCGCCCGAATATCTCGGCATCCAGAGCAGCACCACCTACGAGTGCCCCATCTATATCAGGCTGGGCCATGAGTTCATCAATATTGGTTGGTTTAACCGAGCCACCATACAATATTCTCGTTTGGGCGGCAATATCTTTTTCATACAGTTCAGCAATAAGTCGGCGAAGGAAGGCATGGATCTCCTGCGCCTGCTCCTTACTGGCCGTCCTGCCTGTACCGATCGCCCATACCGGCTCGTAGGCGATTACAACCTTGGCCATATCGGCAGCATGTACCCCTGCCAAACCTCGGCGCACCTGCTTTTCCAGGACAGTAAAGGCTTCGCCATCCTCACGTTCTTCGAGCGTTTCGCCGACACACAGGATTATCGTCAACCCAAAGGACAGACCACCGGAGACTCTTCTATTGATCAGCTCGTCGGTTTCAAGAAAGATCTGTCGGCGCTCCGAGTGGCCGACAATAGCGGCCGCGCCACCTGCCGCCTTGATCATCACCGGCGAGATTTCCCCAGTGAACGCCCCTTTCTCCTCCCAGCAGACATTTTGTCCTGCAACAAGAATCCCTGTGTTTTCAACCGAATCGGCAACATCGGCCAACACCGTGAAAGGTGGTGCCAGCAGCACATCCCTATCCTTGATATCAGAACAAATAGTTGCAACAGCCAGCGCCAGATCGCGTGCATCTCCGGCTGTCGTATGCATCTTCCAGTTACCTGCGATCAAACTTCTTCTCTTCATCATTTCACTCCCGCATGGATGCAGTTTTGCTCGTTTTCAACCGAGGACCTCAACACCCGGCAGAGATTTTCCTTCCATCAATTCCAGGAAAGCACCTCCGCCTGTCGACATATACGATATATTGTGTTCCTCCCCCGCCTTCTTCACTGCGGCATTCGAATCGCCGCCACCGGTGATCGATAGGGCATGGGATGAAGCAATTGCCTGACACATAGCCATGGTTCCTCTGGCGAAGGCATCCATCTCAAAAGCCCCCATCGGCCCGTTCCAGACAATTGTCCGGGCATCCTGCAAGGCTTCTTTGAAGAGAATGGTCGTGGCCGGGCCAATATCTAGAGCCATCCATTCTTTTGGAATATCCCGATAGGTCACATTCTTAATCGTTGCATCGGGCAAAAAAGCATCGGCCACCACAAAATCGACCGGGAAAAAGAGTTTCACTCCTTTTTCTTCTGCCTTACTGACAAACTGTCGGGCCGTTTCGAGCAGATCCTCTTCCACCTTCGAGGCACCCACATCAATACCCAAACTTTTCAAAAATGTATTGGCCATGGCACCACCAATAATCATTCGATCAACCTTGTTCAACATATTCTCAAGGGCTGCCAGTTTTGACGAGACCTTTGCTCCACCCACTAAGGCGGCCAGTGGTCGGATCGGCGCATCCATAGCCTTATGGAAGAAGTCTATCTCCTGCTGCAAAAGAAATCCTGCTGCCTTTTCCAGCACTCGTTCGGCGACCCCGACAACCGAGGCGTGGCCCCGATGGGAAGCGGCAAAGGCGTCATTGATATAGACATCCGCAAGTTTTGCGAGTTTTGCGGAGAAATCAGGATCATTTGCCGTTTCAGCCTTATGAAAACGAAGATTCTCAAGCAGGATTACCCCGCCGGGTTGCAAGGCGGCCACCATCTCCTCCACCTTCTCTCCCACACAATCAGGGGCAAGGACTATTGGTTGTCCAAGAAGTTCCTGAAGACACCTCGCTACAGGCACCAGACTGAACTCCGGCATGGGCTTACCTCCTGGCCTGCCCATATGCGAACAGATGATCAACCTGCCCTGATGCTCAAGGATGTAATCGATTGTCGGCAATACCATCCGGATACGAATATCGTCAGTGATGTTGCCTTGTTCATCCATAGGCACGTTAAAATCAGCCCGGAGCAGGACTCGTTTGCCACTGAGACTCAGATCACGAATTGATTTCATGGATTTCCCTTTTTTGAAATAATGAATTCCTCACGCTTAAGAAGGATTTTTCTAAAGAGTAAGGCATCTTCCTCCGGATCTGCGTAATATTTTCTCCGTAAGCCGATCTCACTGAAGCCATGTTTACGATAGAGTTGTAGGGCCGGTATATTTCCGACCCGCACTTCCAAAAAGAGGGTATCAACACCTCTTGTTGAAAATTCCTGTACCAGACAAGCAATGAGCGTTGAGGCAATCCCGGATTCTCT
>JAUYSF010000427.1 GCA_030696435.1 Desulfoprunum sp.
GAGAAAGCCGAGAAAGTCATCGGCAGTGAGCCGGAATTCATGATGTTCCGTCTTGAAAAAATTCGACACCATACGGGCATATTCAAACTCATTCTCCTCGGCATCTCCAGTGTAGCCGACAGAGAACGTTTTGATCGGTTCAGCAACAAGTTCACTCATCAAGGCAACCACAACACTTGAATCAACACCGCCGCTGAGAAAGACGCCAAGCGGAACGTCGCTCATCAAGCGCAGCCTGATCGACTCCTTGAGAAGCTCGACAAACTCTTCTTCAGCCGTTTCTTGGGCGATATGACGTGTCTGTATTGCATTGAAATCCCAATACTCAGAGGTGCTGACAACATTGTCGCTGATTTTGAGAAAATGGCCGGGCTGCAGTTTGGCAATCCCTTTGAACATGGTACGCGGCCCTGGTACATAGCGAAAGCCAAAGTAGAGATCAAGAGCATCGACATCAAGTTCCCTCTGGGCAGCAGGATGGGCAAGAATCCCTTTGATCTCCGAAGCAAAAAGAAATGTGTCTCCCCATTGGCCATAGTAGAGCGGTTTTTTGCCCAATCTGTCACGAGCAATAAAGAGTTGGCGATTCCTGCTGTCCCAAATGGCAAAGGCGAACATCCCACGAAAATATTCAAGACAGTTTTCACCGTATTGTTCATACGCGTGAATAATAACTTCCGTGTCGGAATGCGTTGTAAAGACATGTCCTTTTGCGATAAGTTGGTCGCGTAGGCCAAGATAGTTATACAACTCCCCATTGAAGACGATGACAACGCTCCCGTCTTCATTGGTCATCGGCTGATGCCCGGTCGACAGATCGATAATGCTCAGCCGCCGATGCCCCAACCCCACGTTGCGCTCAATAAATATGCCCGCATCATCCGGGCCACGATGTACCATGACATCACGCATTGCCAGCAGATCGTCATGTTCGACAGCCATTCCAGAGGCAAGCGTTACTATTCCGCAAATGCCGCACATATCGCATCCTCTTTCATAGAACTTTTAACGGTAGCAACCGCTTTCCCGCCGTGTAAAGTTTCGACTACAAAGGCCTCTCTATTGCTCTGTGGCAAGCGCCGGACGCAATGATCAATACCGGAAAGGTCAATGAGCGTGGCAACAATATGCGGCCCTGCCGCGACCACCTTAAACAGCAGAATGAAAGCAGCTTCACGTTGGCCATAGCACGTTGACTGCCATCCCTCAACAAGCTCGACCCGGTGACGCTGGTTCGCTTCACACTGGATGGAACATGCCGGCCCGGAAGATATGCTTGTGCAAACATCATTGGTAATGCACCATTCTGTATCGGCAAGAGGGAACCTCAACTCAATCTCATGACTTCCTGTAACTTCGATACGGTCAAGCAGAACTATCAAGTCAGGTTTGAGAAAAAATATTTCCCGCGTATGCTGCCACGCCCCGGCTTCCATAGTACCGGCAGCATAGTCAATCCGCTCGGTAAGAGAGTGCCGGGCAGCGCTCAAGTGCGGAATAGCACTCCACTGGAATAGTCCAGCAGGCACCGCTGGATACTCTCCATCAACTCGTACAATCGCATGGCTTTCAGCATTCCTGAACCAATCCCGCCAAGGGTTCATATAACTGCACGTTCCGGGGTCCCTGATGATCGCCCTGCACCCGGCATATACTTGCAAACTCAGCATATCGGCATGCGCATGACCACAATTTAACCATCCATGCCGGCCACAATCAAAACTGATATAGACGTCATCGTTCCTCCAGCCACTTCGCAGAAACGCATAACCCGTTTCCACAAAAACCTTGGATGTTTCAATCGGTTGCTGAGGAACGATCTGTTGAAATAATGCAGGCGCCGCCGGTCCTAACAACCAAAGCGCCTCTTCAGAAAACGCACCTGCCAGAGAGGCAAACTCTTTTGAGCGGCATATCACAGCAAGAATACTGAAAATACCACTCGGATTATCTCCTGGAAAACCATCGAGTGGTAATAAGCGTCCGCCGTCATCATCCCCAATATGCGGGAGTCTCGAATCTGGCTGAAGCGAACAAGCCAAAAAATCACCAAGCTTTTGCAACGGTTGCGTTAAAAACGCAACTACAGGGTCACCATTCTGCAAACCCAATAAATAGAAGTGTAGATAAATATCGATAGTATAGCGATGGTACCAGAGAGTCCTCTCCAAATACCCCCCATCGGGGAGAATATGGCTGTTAAGACAATCGACAAGCCAGCGCTTGCCAATACTGCGCCAGCGTTTTGCCCCCTTAAGGTCTGGCAGCAGTGTGCCTATATAATATAGGCCTAATGCCTCCCCACTCAGATGGGTATTGGGGCTGAAATAGACCGACAAATTATGTTCAATATGCTCTGCATGCATACTCAGCATCGCCACGAAGCGCTCCGTCAACTCACCAAATACATTGCCACTTCCGCAGAGGGACCAGGCCCAAAGCCACGCAATAGAACGGTATGCCAATTCCAGGCTGCTTGCCCAATTAATTCCGTATTTCGGTGGATTAGCGTCCATCCAGTTCCGTAATTGGCTTATCACCTCGCTACGATAGTGCTCTTCTCCGGTGACCAAATATGCCTGAGCGAGGGTCACCAGATGCTGATGCCTGTTGAGCTCCCAGACAATCTTCGGATCTGCTCCATTGAGCGAATCCGATTTCAGCATGCACTGCCACCAATACCTCGGAAGAGGAGCATTATGCACTGGATCAAAGTGCCAATCTACCTGACCAACACGATCAAAACAGAGATTTTTATAACCGAGGAGATCATAACGGTGTGCGTAGATCGCCTCAGCCCGCTGTATCAGGAGTCGCCTTGCTTCAGGCTGTTGAGCATAAACGGCAGGAATATTGAGAAGATCTTGCTGTTTGTAAAAAAAACTGCCAAAGCCGGTACATCTCCTGCCGCCCTGGTCTTTATTGGGGAATCCAGTCGTGAGACGAAATCGATCGGATACATTCCAGGCGTATTGTCGGAGCCTGAATGCGAGTTCTTCAGCATTATGCCCGCCGATTTTGAAGATCATTTTATCCCGTAAACTTCTGACCATTGGTCCCGGATAACGCTCCATGAATATTTTTTCAAACATTCATTATAGGCCTGCTGAACGATATTCCGTGAGAGATGTTGATTTTCAAGGAGTTCTATTGCCCGTGCCGCAAGTGATTCGTGGTCATCAAGATGAACGAGCATACCTGTCTCTCGGTCCTTGACCAGATAAGGAATACCACCTGCCATTGTTGACACAACCGGTACTCCTGAAACGAATGCCTCCAAAATCGAAAGTGGCATATTATCAATATTGGATGCGTTCAGCATTATATCGTGCTCGGCATAGTAGCTCGGGATCAATTCACGTTCGACCCTGCCGGCAAACCGGACATTCTCTAATCCAAGCACAACGGCAAGTTCTTTTAAGGCTAGCTCTTCACTTCCATTTCCAACAATGGTTAGGCTGGCATCGGGAAAACGATCTTGTATCACGCGGAACGCCCTCAACACGCAGCCAACGTTGTAGAGTGGCTCAAGGGTTCTTGCAACAAGGAATCGAGGATAAAATATCGCTCGTTCTTTAAAAGGGAAGGCCTCCAAGTCAACGACATTTGGAATAACAGTTGTTTTTATTCCAAATTTTCCAAATACTTGTTGAAGATACTCAGATGGAACGACGACACAATCCACACAAGCGAACACCCATTGAATTGCTGTAAGGGATCTCCTTAAATGATCCTCAGCCTCACCACTATGATAATTCAGAACAATCCGTTTTCCAAAGAGCTTGCCAATGATGGCAGCAGGTGCCGGAGCCAGCAGAAACGAAAGATACGATGCAGAAAAGAGATGCAGCACATCATAGTGAGGGACTTTTATCAGCAGGCTAGCAACATAGACTGGCCATGTTAGCAGTGTACGAACATACTTGATCTGTTGAAACCTGCTAAGGAGACCAGAAAACTGCGGATTGACCGGCAGGAAACCGACAGCGAAGCCATCCTGCTTGAATCGTTTCAGAATATCATCAGCCTGCACAGCCTGCCCACCCATAATCCTGAGTGACGAGGCAATGATACAAGCACGCTTTTTACTCATGTTACTTTTATTGTGTTTTTTTCGTAAACAGGCTTTTGCAATACAACAATAAAGCTAGATCTTATACGTCTAAAGCATTTCCTCATTAGCAATCTTATACAAAAGAGTTCGATCACGGCCAGAGGTGGAATAACGGCAAAAATTGCATCGCTCACCACAGAACGCACACGGCAGATGCTAAAACTCGTTTCTAAAACCACCCTCTCTATCTGTGCTAGGGAATTGATTTTGTAGTAGGCTTTGAATACATCATGTGCCTCTCTGCCATCTAATAAATAGACTAATTTGTCTTTGACGACATCGGGTATCATCCTCGCTAATAATGTTCCATACCCTAAAGCATTCGGCGTGTGGAACATAAGCATTCCCCCAGGCTTTAGAACGCGTAAAATTTCTTTTAGCTGGCCCACAGGATCAGTCAGATGTTCAAAAACCATGTTTGATGTCACCAAATCAAAACTGTCATTACGAAAAGGCAACCGAGAAATATCTCCTCGGACAAGTACATCGATACTACGATGATTTTTCAATGATCCCCAATCGTAATCGAGACCGACGAGCATTGGAATTTTCCTGACAAGATCCAATTCTGATTGAGATCTCCATGCTGGCAGCAACTGGTGTCCACAACCGAGATCCAACCAGCTTTGAATATTCTCAGTATACGTGCATAACTCATTCTCATATACTGCTTGTGAATACAGTAACCCTGGGGCAATTAATCTCTTTAACCTGTTATAAAATCTAT
>JAUYSF010000209.1 GCA_030696435.1 Desulfoprunum sp.
GGCGATAAGAAAAAGCAAACACTGTATCTCGATGCGAGGGAGATCGCCTTCCCCCTGCAGCTCAGATCGGTCAGTCCCGGCCAGCGGTTCAGGCCCTTCGGAGTTCAGGGCAGCAGGAAGGTCACCCGATTCTTGACTGACCGCAAGATACCCGCCCATGAGCGCGACTCGTATCCGGTATTACTCTTCGGAGAACGGGTCATTGCCCTGCCGGGTTTGGAGATTGACCATGATTTCCGGCTGACATCGTCAAGCCGAAGCGTGCTGGTCGTTGACTGGCGACAGATCCCACCTGAGGATCTGCCTGCAACCGACCTATGATTTCTGTCTCAGGATGCGTTTGTCGCCGATGCGAATCGTCAGCTTGATGCGGTCGAGATATTCGAGAATGGGGATGGAAAACTTGCGGGTCAGACCAGTGAGGTTCTTGAAACCGGGGGCATCGATCTCACCCTCACGGTTGATAGCCTCTTTGACGGCCTCAATGAGGCCGTCTATCGTCTCTTTGGAGTAATACAGGGTCTCGCTGATCTTCACCAGTTTGCCCTCCCGCAGTTGCAGATCAATGACCCCTTTGACCTGTTTTTCGGGATAATCGGCAAAAAACTCCATGGTCTCCTTGAAGGTGGGGGTGAAGATCCCCTTTTCCTTGTACCAGAGATTGATGTCCTTCTGCAGTTGTTCTTCGTCGGCCTTCAGGGCTACCTGGTGGCCGGCCAAGTGGACCATGGATTCTTCCTGGACCACCATCTCTTTACGAATAAGATCGTTGAGACAGAAACCGAAAACTTTCTGATCAACCCTCCGCCCAAGTCCTGAACGTAGCTCCTCTTTGGACAGGCCGGCCTGCAGCGGATTTTGCCGGTGATAGGCGGTCAGATTGTCGACCAGGGTCTGGCGGATGGCATCGGCCACATCGGCTGCAAGATAGCGCTGGGAAGCGGAGTCGACGACTACGATCTTGCGGGTTGACAGAGGCGGTTCGAGCACTTTTTTCAGATGCTTGCCGAAAAGCCCCAGACGGATGGCCAGATCATCGAAGGTCAGACCTTTGGCACCACTCTCCCTGAGAAAAAGCAGAGCCTTATCTTCAATACTGCCGTGTCGCAGGATCTTAAAGACCTCAGAGTTATACTGACGGTCCGCATCGGCCAGGCGTTTACGTTTGCGCGGCGACAGATTACCGAGGACCGTACCACCGCCAATGGTCGAGACCGGCGAATAACTGCGGATGACATAGCGGTCACCCGGCCAGACGGCCACCGGCTGTTCAAGGAGGATCTGAATTCCTGCCTCATCCCCGGCACCCAGCTCATCACGGTCGAGCAGAGAAATGCGTCCGACCAGTTCGGCGGTGCCCAGATGCACCCGCACCCGGGTCCGGTGTTTGAGGGCTTTGGCGTTCGAGGCCAGATACAGCAGCTCACAGTCAAGCATATAGTTGGCCTGCAGCGATCCGGGCGTGGCCACCACCATGCCTCGCTCGACCTGGGCTGTATCCACACCCTGCAGGTTGATCGCCGTGCGGTGTCCGGCCTCGACCTCCTCGACCGACTGGGAATGCACCTGAATACCCCGCACCTTGGCCACCAGTTCGCCGGGATAAAACCGCAGATCTTCCCCGACACTGGTGCGGCCCGAGATGGAGGTGCCGGTAATCACCGCCCCGAAGCCCTTCATGGCAAAAATCCGGTCGACCGGCAGGCGGAATGGTCCGAAGACCTCCTGAAAACTATGCTGGCGGACAAATCCGTCGATGACCTCCAGGACCTTGTCGATCCCCTCACCGGTGGTTGACGAGACAAAGACCATTGGCGCATCTTCTAAAAAACTGCCGACGCAGAATTCCCGGATTTCATCCTCCACCATCTCCAGCCAGTCTTCTTCGACAAGGTCTTTTTTGGTGACGATGATCATCCCCTGTTTGACCCCGAGAAGGCGGCAGATCTCGAAGTGTTCCCGGGTCTGCGGCATGATCCCTTCGTCGGCGGCGATGATGAAGGCCAGAAGATCCATGCCGGTCACCCCGGCTACCATGTTCTTGACGAAACGCTCATGGCCCGGCACATCGACAATGCCAATCCGGTGCCCGCAGGGCAGATCCAGATAGGCAAAACCCAGCTCGATCGTAATACCCCGTTTTTTCTCTTCTTTGAGGCGGTCCGTTTCAATACCTGTCAGGGCTCTGACGAGGCTGGTCTTACCATGATCGACATGGCCGGCTGTACCGAGAACAATTTCACGCATAGGATTACAGGAGGATTCTGCCGGGAGAATCAGAAATAGGGGTTGGTCTGACGTTCTTCACCAATGGTCGATTGCTTGCCACCGTAGCCGTGGCCCGGCCAGACGACCGTCTCATCGGGCAGCACCAGGAGTTTCGTCTTGATCGAATCCATCAGTTCCTGGTGTGAGCCGCCGGGAAAGTCCGTCCTGCCGAGTCCGCCGACAAAAAGGGTGTCGCCGGTTATCAGGTCGGAGCCACAGAGAAGACAGATGCCACCGGGTGTATGACCCGGCGTATGCAGGACCAGCAGTCGTTCCTCGCCGATCTCGATGATGTCTCCGTCTTCCACCAGCCGATCAGCCGGCGGTGAAGGTTCCAGACCCAGCATGGAAAAATAATGTTGAATCTCGGGCTGGCTGAAAAAGGCCGCATCGGCGCTGTGCATTATAATTGCCGCCCCGGTGGCCTCCTTGAGTCGACGATTACCGCAGACATGGTCGGGATGGCCATGGGTGACAATGATGGAGACGACGTCAAGACCTGCCTTTTTCACCTCGGCCAGGATACGTTCTTCATCCCCACCGGGATCGATGATGGCAGCCTTGCCGGTTTTCTCGCAACTGACGATGTAGCAGCAGACCGCCATTGTCCCTACTATTAGCTGTTTGATAACCATGTCGAAATCCTTGAAATGTACGATCTCTGGGGAATCATTCCGGAAGAAAGGGGACTCCTTTCGTCCCCTTCTTCGGCCATTATCCTCTTTTCCCGATCATTTTTCTATCGAGAAGACATGAGGACCTATTTAGAGGTAGCGCAACCACCGCTACAGGCACAACTACTGACCATGTTGAGTTTGACCGGGGCCGCAACGGGCGGCAAGCGGTTTTCGATGGCATCCACCACTAGGCCGAAGGCCTTGCTCGCCGGACTGTCTGCATCAGAAGAAAGATACGGTGTTCCGTCGTCGCCTGCCATAACAATCTTGGGATCCATCGGTATTCTGCCGAGAAAGGGCAGATCAAATTCCCTGGCCATCTCTTCTCCGCCACCGGTCTTGAAGACATCGATGGTTTCGTTGCAATGCGGACAGACCATACCGGACATATTTTCAATTACCCCGGCAATCTCCACCTTGACCGTTTGGCAAAAGTTGATGGATTTGCGGACATCGGCAAGTGCCACCTTCTGCGGGGTGGTGACCACCACGGCCTTGACGTGAGGGATGGTCTGGGCCACCGACAATGGCTCGTCGCCGGTGCCGGGAGGGGCATCAATAACAAGATAATCCAACTCGCCCCAATCGAAATCGGCAATAAACTGCCTGATTGCCTGAATCTTCAGGGGGCCACGCCAGATAATCGCCTGATCGCGGTCTTTGAGCATAAATTCCAGGGAGACCACCTTGAGGTTTTCGCTGTATTTCAGGGGAGGTACGAGTCCGCCCTTGGTGGCAGGCTGTTCCAGGGTGCCCTTGAGATTGAGCATGCGAATGACATCCGGACCATGGATATCGACATCCATAAGACCGACTTTATGCCCTCTTTGGGCCAGACCAAGGGCCAAATTGACCGAAACGGTCGACTTGCCGACCCCACCTTTGCCGCTCATCACCAGGATCTTATTCTTAATCTTGCCAAGCGATCGGGTGATCGCGTTTTCCTGCTGGGCAAGGGCCGCCTGTTGCGATTCCTTGGAACCGCATGAACCGCCCTGACTGCTGGAACAGGAACTATCACAAGAATCTGCCATCGTACGTCCTCCTGTATATTGAAATACCTTAAATTTTCTCCACATACAACTCCGGGTGCGCCAGCCGTTCATAGTCCCGGCGGGCGACACCCCAACTACAGTAATGCCGATGTTCGGAAATGCAAACGATTTCCATCGGCTCTGATACCGATAATGACCGTTGCCCTGCCGACGGCACCTCGTCAGTCTGCTTTTGGTGTTTTCAATAACCTTGCCCTAACCAATTCAATACGATAGGGTTAACGCTGTGCGTTTTCACTCTGTTGGTATTGGTTGTTTCATTGCCTTTTTTGCGGGTAATTCCCTATCTCGCCTCTTTCATCCGGCTGCAACAAATGAGTCCACCGAAATCCACAGCTAACAAGATTTCACCAATAACAATCGGCCATGTCCTCGAGCGAGACCGATTGTTCGCCTTGTTACGTCCGGACTCGCCAGCCAATTCTTTCTGGATCTCCGGTCCTGGCGGTTCTGGAAAAACAACCCTCATCGCCAGTTATCTTGAGAAAAAAAAACTGCCCTGCCTATGGTATCAAGTCGATGCAATGGATGGGGATCCAGCAACTTTTTTCTATTATTTCGGTCAGGCCGCCGCTTCTCTGTTATCCCCAGCCGATCCGCCGATGCCGTTGCTTACTCCGGAATACCTTCCCAACTTCGATATCTTTATCCTACGCTATTTTGAAACCTTGTATCAGCGGATCGAACCCGACTCTTGGGTGATCTTCGACAATTGCCAGGACGCGCCGGACGAATCGGCCCTTTCACACCTTTTAGCCGGTGCCGTGAAACAGTTGCCGCCGCATATCAACATCGCGATCATCAGCCGTAGCGACCCGCCACCGGTTATGGCCCGGTTTATGGCCAACCGGACCATGAAATCTATCGATTGGAACCAGCTTGCCTTTACCCCCGTTGAATTTGCGGCCTTTCTGGAGTTTTCCGAGACACGGATTGCCGCAGTCGATGCCGATCGGCTCTATCGATTCACTAAAGGATGGATCGCAGGCGCCGTCCTGTGGCTGCTGGATCATGCCGGCGACGGTATACCCAGCGCGTTGCCTAAGGATCTGGCACCGGAAAATATCTTCGATTACTTTGTTGCCGAAATTCTGGAAAAATCTACGGACGAAATCCGACAATTCCTGCTGCAAACCGCGTTTCTGCCCCACATGACCGCTGACATGGCAGGCAAGTTGACCGGCATGACGACGAAGGGGATCCTCGAAACGTTATACCGCAAAAACTTCTTCCTGGAAAAACGGCGTTTGCAGGTTGCCAGCTATCAATACCACCCTCTCTTTCGTGAGTTTCTGTTATTGCAGGCGGGCCGGATTTTCGGTCTCGATGCCTTACGGTCAATACACGGCCGTGCTGCTGAAATTCTGGAGAAGCAGGGAATGTTCGAGGAGGCGATCAGCCTCTATTCTCAAGCCAAGGCCTATAATCAGATCCTGCAAATTATACTCTCCCAGGCACAGACATTGGTTAATCAGGGACGGTACGCAGCTCTTTCCGCCTGGATTGACTGCCTGCCGGAGGAATCCTGCGAGACACATTCCTGGCTCCTGTTCTGGAAGGGCGTTGCTTTAATGACCAGCAATCCCCGTGAAAGCAGTACGTTCTGCGCCAGGGCCTACGACCTGTTCGTCAGGGACAGGGATGTGATCGGTCAGATTCTCAGTTGGTCCATGGCAGTTGAAATCCAGATTATGTTTCGCAATGGCTTTCTGATACTAGACCAGTTAATCTCCGAAGGTGAACGGTTGGAAAAACTGTTGCCGGAAGATAAAAATAATGCCAACCTTGTCGGCCGCTTCTCCGCGGCAATGTTGCTTGCTTTGCTGCTGCGTTACCAAGGGCATCCCGATATGAACAAATGGCTGACGCGCTGCGAGTCGTTACTGGACCACGACTGCGACCTGCAGATTCGAATGGATCTCATAAAAAATCTTTGCTGGTCATATAATTGTCTTGGCTTGGTACGGAGGGCATTGATCATTGAGAAGAGATTGCGGCTATTACTGAAGACCGAGAATCTGCAACCGCTGCAACAGATCCTCATAAATGTTCTGCTTGCGCTTGTGTGCATCCTCAAGGGAGATCAACGTGAATGCGAGCGCTTGGCGTTACAATCAGAGAATCAGGCTGAAGAAACCGGCATTCATGTCTTCGATTTTGTAATCCTGGGGAACCGGTTATTCGGGATGGGAGCCGGCAATCTCGCCGAGGTTCCAGCTTTTCTGGCAAAGATGCAGGCAACCCTGTCATCCGATGCGGTTTGGGATCATGCCCAGTACCACTATTATGTCGCCTGGTATGCCATGCTGACCGGCGACCTGGCCAAGGCCCGGAATGAGATCGAACACGCTGTCGATCTGGTGGAATCCTGCGGAAACCCCTTTTCCATGGCTTTATGCCGTATCCTTCAATCTCAATTATACCTTGAACTCGGCCTCCCGGATAAGGCCGAGAACCTGCTTACATCCGTCGTCAATGAACCACGCCTGGGCAACAGTGTGTTCATTCTTTATCTCGTTAATATGGCCCGAGCCGGTTGCGCTTATGCGCAAGACCGGGATATCGAGGCGCAACAGTTTAGCAGAAAGGCTTTTGCCGCCATCCGCAAGGAAAGGGTATGGATACCGATGGGCCTGAACTACAGGAAGCTGGCAGTCATTTGCGCCAAAGCGCTGGAGGCGGGGATCGAGGAAGATACGGTGGTGGAAATGATCAACCGCTGGCATCTCACGCCTCCCGATGCGGAGACAATGAGCGAGCGGTGGCCATGGCGGATACGGATCTATGCCCTTGGCCGTTTTGAAATTCTCTGTGATGGCAAGGCGTTGACTCTTTCGGCCAAGACTCCGAGAAAGCCTCTGGAATTGCTTTCCCTGCTTATCTGCACCGGCCAGACCGGGATTTCTCGAGAGAGAATTGCCGACACGCTCTGGCACGATTCCGATGGCGATCTAGCCCTGCAAGCGCTCAATACCACCCTACATCGGCTGCGAAAACTCCTGGGCAATAACGAGACCGTTGTCCAGAAGGGAGGTCAGCTCTTATTAAACAGAAATTTCTGCTGGGTCGATAGTTGGCATTTCCAATGGCAGGCCCAGCCCATTGAGCCGGCAATTCGGCAAGCCGGTACGGAAAACGCTATAGCCCACGCCCTGGCGCTTTACCAGGGGCCTTTCACCACCGGTCAAGAGCATTTGAGTATGGCAATCGACTATTCATCGCAACTCAGGAAACAATGGCTGGGAGTGATCGCCGCAGCCATTCCGCTTTTCGTCGAATCAAAGATGGACAAGGAGACCCGAAGCTTCCTCCAACAGGCCCTGGCCAAGGACGAAACTGCTGCGGCGGCTTTCTCTATCATGGTCAGGGATTTCAATAAAAACGGTAGAAATTATCTGGCATTGGATATATTAAACCAATGCCGACGTCTTCTAGCTGAACAGGGAATAGTCTATGGACGCAAGACTAAGGCCTTTCTCAGCGGCTTGCCAGTAATATCACGTTAGAAACTTGCAATGAATTCAGGCCAGGGCAAATATTTTCTCTAAAGGAGTTCTTTTAATTTGACAAATCGATGAGACAGCACGCGACATTTTCCATAGTCAGCAAGCTCCGGCAAAACCGGAGGCTTGCGGCTTCTAGCCTCTCAAAGAAGTCTATTCACAACCGAGCCCCCCTTACTCCAACTGCAGTGCTCCTTTTGCACCTTCATGCCTGAAGATGTGAAAAACCATATTTCAGGAACCGTCAAACATCTGTTGTCCCCCAGCAAAGCCGGGGGGGGTAAATAAAAAGCCCCTTAAACAAACGACAGATAAGGTGTTTAAGGGGCAACTCCTATTCTTATCGCTTACGTTACGCCACTACGAAAAAGTCTGCAGATGTAATTGCCGGTTTGGTGGTCAGGGTGGCGAACTGCACAGCAACGCCTGCACCATTGGCATCCGCGTCATAGAGAAGGGCTCCTGAGGTGGTGTTGTAGAGGACGTAATCATTGGCATCCGCCGCCGTACCCGTTGCCGATGATCTGAACAGACCGGCATTCAATGTTCCGAGGGTTGTCAGTTTGGCGAAGATGGTCTTGTCAAGACTAATGGTATCGGCCGCAGCATTGAAGTCAGTGATGATGTCCTTGTTTGTGGTGGCATTCAAGGCAGTATTAAACACAAAGTTATCCGAGCCGGCTCCGCCAACCAAATGATCGTTGCCGGTGCCACCAAAGAGGTAGTCGTTACCGGTGCTACCGAGGAGAATATTTACTGCAGAGTTGCCGACCAGGGTATTGGCAAGTGCATTGCCTACACCGTTGATCGCCGCAGTACCGATCAGAGTCAATCTCTCAAGATTTGCCCCAAGGCTATGGCTGACAGAAGAAATTACGGTATCAATTTCAGTTACAATGGGGCTTGTTTCCGAGATAACATCACTTGCATTATCAACAGAATAGGTATCGTTGCCCAGACCTCCGATCATGGTGTCGCTGCCGGCACCACCGTTGAGAATGTTTGCGGCAGAGTTGCCGACCAGGGTATTTGCAAGTGCATTGCCTACACCGTTGATCGCCGCAGTACCGAACAGAGTCAATTTCTCAAGATTTGCCCCTAGGCTATGGCTGACAGAAGAAAATACGGTATCAATTTCAGTTACAATGGAGCTTATTTCCGAGATAACATCACTTGCACTATCAACATAATAGGTATCGTTGCCCAGACCACCAATCATGGTGTCGAGGCCGGCTCCACCATTGAGAATGTTTGCGGCTGCGTCTCCAATCAGTATATCGTTAAAATTCGAGCCCGTCAGATTCTCAATGCCCACCAGGGTGTCGTTGCCTGCCCCTCCTGTAGCCTGTGATGTGGTTGTATTGAGGTTGACGCTCACTGCAGTGGTCGCCGTGTTGTAAAAAGCACCGTCTGTACCACTCCCTCCATTTAGAGTGTCATCACCTGCGTCGCCAAAGAGACGGTCACTGCCGTTGTGACCATAGATTTCATCGCTCCCGCCGTTACCGTAGAGAATATCGTTGCCATTAAAACCGTAGAACTGGTTGGCTCCATCGTTGCCGGTTAGAGTATCATCATAATTGCTGCCCCAAATATTTTCGATGGATACCAGGGTGTCGGTGCCATCACCGCCCGTGTTTTGGGCTGCCGGGTTGAGAAGGCTGACGGTCACCCCAGCGGTTGCATAAAAGTAACTCACCTTATCTGCGCCAGTCCCTCCGCTCAAATAATCATTGCCACTGCCGACATTGAGGTAATCACTGCCATCGCCACCATAGATGAAATCGCTCCCGCCGTTACCGTAGAGAGCATCGTCGCCATCATAACCGAGGAGCCAGTTGACTCCATCGTTGCCTCTTAGAGTATCGCCATAATCGCTGCCCCCAATATCTTCGATGGCTACCAGGGTGTCGGTGCCGTCACCGCCCGTGTTTTGGGCTGTCGTGATGAGAAGGCTGACGGTCACCCCAGCAGTTGCGAATAAGTAACTCGCCCTATCTGTGCCAGTCCCTCCGCTCAAATAATCATTGCCACTGCCGCCATAAAGGTAATCATCGTCCTCCAGACCGTACAGAGAGTCGTCGCCTCCATAACCATAGATTGATTCCCAGGAGCTTGTGCCAAAAAGAATGTTATCATTGTCATCACCATAAATTGCCATAATTTTCCCCCTTTTTTAATCGAAATTAGAATGTTCACAACTTTTCACCGTTAGAATCGCGAGCGGAAAATTGTGCCCCAGAAAACACGATGCAGTTTGTTGATTGCAATAAGGCTATACAAAAACTTTGACCTTCTCCTCTTTTGACCTTCCGAAATACCATTGAGTCCCGCCGAGATTTCCCACAAAGACTCTCCCCCGCGAACGCCCCTTAAACACGACAGATAAGGTGTTTAAGGGGGCAACTCCTGGCCTTATTGCTCACGCCACTACGAAAAAGTCAGCCGATGTAATTGCCGGTTTGGTGGTCAGGGTGGCGAACTGCACAGCAACGCCTGCACCATTGGCATCCGCGTCATAGAGAAGGGCTCCTGAGGTGGTGTTGTAGAGGACGTAATCATTG
>JAUYSF010000433.1 GCA_030696435.1 Desulfoprunum sp.
ATCCGCAGACTGGTGACCCAAGCAGCATTGGACAATGATTTTGCATTACTTTGCCCGGTCCCACGCAAACCGGTGCTTAATTCTCTCGCGACCGAACTGATGCGCATGGTGGCATGAGACTTTTATAGGAAACTTCAGTACAAGAAGAACGCAAAATAAAGCAATGGCAAATGGAACAAATCTCATAAAAAAAGGGGTTAACCAGCTAGTAATGCTGATCAACCCCTTGATTTTATTGGTGCCCCCGGTAGGAATCGGACCTACGGCACCAGGATTAGGAATCCTGTGCTCTATCCACTGAGCTACGAGGGCGGGTGCTCTTTTGAGTGAGCGGAATAATACCCAAGTTTTGCAAAATCGCAATCCTTTTCTCCGACAGGGACAGGACGTCAGCTGATCTCACCATCGGGAAATAGCGAATCCCCGTCGCCGATCTCCCCTACCGGAAAGGCATCTTGCCGGCAGTAAGAGTTGATGATGCAATTGCGGCCAACCTTCATGCCGGCTGGCACCTCCACAGCCTTGCCTAATAGGGTGATCCCGGTATAGAGATGCTTCGGATGCTGCCGGTTCGGGATGTCATGGTTGCTGCCGGTACCCACCAGGGCTCCTTCGCCGATCTGTACTCTCTTATCAAAGATAGCTAGATCCACCACCGCTCCTCTTTGCACCACACAGTCGGAAAAAAGGATCGAATTCCTAACAACCGCCCCTTTTTCTACAACCACCCCCGGAGACAGGACCGAGTTGACCACTGTCCCTTGAATATTGCAGCCGGAGGATATCAGCGAACACTGTATCTGGGGCTTGTTTCCAAAACGTACGGGAGGCCGGTCGGCGAGCCGCTCCTCTGCCTCGACGTTGGTTCGAATATGCCATTTTTCAGGAGATATCCCGCTGTCTTTTCGAATGATATCCATATTGGCCTCCCAGTAGGCCTGGATGGTCCCGACATCACGCCAATATCCATAAAAAGGATAGGCAAAGGTGTTGTCATGGGTAATGGCATGGGGCAGGATATGCATCCCAAAGTCAACCTCATTTTTATCCCGAGTCAGGGCATTGAGGAGATATTGCCGATCAAAGACATAAATGCCCATGGAAGCCAGATTGGTTCGGGGGTTTTTCGGTTTTTCCTCCCAGTCGATGATCCGGTTATGCTCATCGGTGATCCCCGACCCGAACTGATGCATCTGGCTTTTCGGAACCACCATCATTGCCACCGTCACATCGGCCTTTTTTGAGCGATGGTATTCGATCATGGCATCGAAATCCATGTGATAGATATGATCGCCGGATAGAATCAAGACCTCATCGGTCGGATTCGACTCGATAAAATCGATATTTCGGCGGATTGCGTCAGCTGTTCCTTTATACCAATCGGATTCCTTCGAACCGGTTCGGGGTGGCAGGATTTTCACCCCCCGACTGCGGCCTGTCAGGTCCCAGGCCTCGCCCGAGCTGAGATGACTCATCAGCGATAGGGGTTTGTACTGCGTTAACACTCCGACCTTTTTCAGGCCGGAGTTGACCACATTGCTCATGCTGAAATCAATAATCCGGTAGATGCCGCCGAAAGGTACAGCTGGTTTGGCCCTATTCTGCACCAAAATATTGAGCCGACTGCCGACCCCACCGGCAAGCAGGAGGACGAGGGCTTCCTTTGCCTGTATCATCGTAGCACCTCCCCGGCAGTAATTACCTTTTTCCACCGGCTGGCCTTCAACAGGGGATAAATCGTGGCTCCCTCACCTATCACCACCTGCTCGGGAACCTGATTATTCCAGCCGATCACCGTCACCCCGTTTGCCTGCCTGCCCGCTTCAGCCCCGACAACTACCCCTTCAGCGAAGGTGTTGTTGACATCGGCCACGACCTTATTCAACCGACAATTACGGCCTATCCGGTTATTAAAAAAGAGGACGGAATTCTCGATCACCGCCCCTTTTTCCACCCTGACTCCGGGAAAAATGATCGAACCGCGGACCGTGCCTTCTATCACACAGCCATTGTAGATCAGACTGTCCTGAACCGAGGCATAATCACCCAGCAGTACCGGCTGAAAATCCCGGATACCACGATGATCAAGATTGGTGCGCAGACCCCATTTTTCCATATCGATAAGAGGTTCTTCGCCCAGCAGGTCCATATTCGACTGCCAGTATTCATCGACCGTCCGGGTATACCCCCAATACCCACAGAATTTATAGCCGTAGACTCGATAACCGGCCCTCATCATTCTCGGAATGATATCGCGCCCAAACTCATAGGAGACGTCCTCCTGGTTTTCGGCGAGAACCTTGTAAAGGACCTCAGGTTTGAAGCAGAGGACTGTAAGCGATACCCATTCAGATTGAGGGTTTACAGGTTTTTCCCAGTAGTCGGTTACCCGCCCGCCCCGCTCACCATCCTCATCGTCCAGGGCGGCAATGCCGAATCTGTTGGTTTTTTCGGATTTGACCCGAATGACTCCCATGGTGAGGTCGGCATTCTTTTCGCGGTGATAGGCGATCAGGTGCTGATAGTCCATCTTATAGATGTGATCGCCGGAGAGGACCAGGACGTGTTCCGGGTCGTGATATTGCACAAAATCGATATTTCTGAAGACCGCGTCTGCCGAACCGCGGTACCAGTCCTTCTGATCCGAGCCGATATAGGGAGGGAGCATGGATATGCCCCGAGAACGACCGAGCATGTCCCAGGCAGCACCTGTACCAATGTGGTTGATGAGAGAATAACTACGGTACTGACTGAGGATGGCGACCTGTTCAATTCCGGAATTCATCAGGTTGCTCAGAGGGAAATCGATAACCCGCCCGAAGCCGCCGAAGGGTACGGCCGATTTGGGACGATAGTAGGTGAGAACATTGAGTTCATCCACCCGGCCGCCTGCGAGGAGCATTGCAAGTGTCGTCGGTTTTAGCATTCGTTTACCTGGTAATGAGATGGCGGACCATATTCAGTTTTCGGAAGAACACTAGCAAACGCCCCTCCACAAGCATTTCTCTTCATATCATCAGGTCGATCAAAAGCGGTTTTGGCGATCTGTCGAAAAACTGTTTCCCCTCTCAGATATGGCTGTTGATCAGTTTTTTCAGGCTGTCCGAGTTGAATGCTTTATCTCCAATAGCCAGGTTTTTCAGTGGCACCTCGGCTCTGGCGGCCTCTTTGTGTCCACCGGCGGATCCAAGGGAACCGAAAATTCGGCTGGCCAGTTTACCGGCACTCTTGCGGTAACCGTCACAACGGAAGATCACCACCAATTTTTCCCCGTAAATCCCGGAGACGAAGACCCAGTCGATCTCACCAACATGATTGAGAAAATCTGCCAAAATCACCAACACATCAGGACTGCGGACCTTGCCGATGTGGGTATAATATCGGCGTTTGAAATATTTGAGCTCCTGCATAGCAAGATTGAAATAGCGCAACTCCGAGCGCCTGAGATCGGTGAGTTCAAACTTGCGGACCAGGTCCCTGTTGGCGATATTAAAGAGATAGCGGAAGGCGATACCGTCGGCGAGTAAGGATTTTTTTTCGAAATTCTGGGTATCCACTTTTATGCCGTAAAAAAGGGCGGTGGCGAGTGAAACCGACGGCTTCATTTCGGCTGAGCGGAGATATTCCACGATCATCGTGGAGGTCGCTCCATAATCGGCACGAATATCGACACATCTGGCCTCCCATTTGTTTGTCGGGGGATGATGATCGATGATCACATCAAAATTGACCTTCTCAAAACAGGGGAGGTGATTCGGTTGGGAATCGATCAATACCTTCTTGGTATAATCGCTTATCTTGACATTGCTCATGCGCTCAAGGGGAATCCTGAGGCGCTCGACCATGGCGACATTATTGAGCCGCCTGATCTCGTTCGGGTGGGCGATAACGACATTCTTTACCCGGTAGCGGAGCAGCCTTTTAACTGCCATGGCGCTGGCCAGGGCATCGGGATCGGCATTGATGAGAATAAGGACATCGTCGTCCTTGTCAAAAACATCCCAAAACGCCTGCAATCGCTCTTTGGCCGTCTGTTTTGAGGAAACCGTACAGAGGGACGAAACAACATTTTTATGATTTCTGGTCATGTATGGTAACAGTGGCACTCCGGTTTCGCAGGATAGCAACTTCACCAGACCCGGTTTTTTCCTCAATAGCACAAAGGAAAGGGACCGGGGCAAAGGCTGAACACATCACGGTGCAGCCGGCAAAATCAACTCCGATACAGCCTGCCAATCCGTGTGTAGCCTACCCGTCTCAAATCTTCACAGAAGGCAACTCACGCGGATTGTTACACAGGCCGGAACGCCAGCCACCTCCTTTAAGATTCAGCCCTCCGGCGCCTTGAAAGATGCCCACCGGGGAACAGCATGATGTTTACCAGAGTGAAGAATGCAGCCACTCCCAGAATGAGTAAACATCGCAACAGAAGAGCAATATATCACGAAGCTTTTCCAAAAAGCAAGGCCTTGACAAGAAGACCTTAGACATGCCTGGCGAAATGTAAAGTGCGGCTGCCGATTCCAAGGTTCCAGCCGAGAGCCTGCTCTTGACGGATGAACACTATAATGGTACCTAGTCTGAACGATGCGGGAAAGTGTTTTTCCTTGCAGATAGGGGATTCCCGGGCACTCCGAGAGGTTCCTCTGAGAAAGGTGGACCGCCATGATCAGAACCGCCATGAATTGCCGTATTTCACAATGATTCGTCTGTGTTGAGGAGCACACCTTGAAGTTACTCGACCGCTATCTCCTTGGTCAATTCATCAAATATTTTTTTACCGTCAACGTAGGTTTTGTCGCTATCTATCTGTTGGTGGATTTCTTTGAGAAGATTGACAATTTCTCCCGCGCAGGCAAACCATTTGCCTTGGCCATGAAATTCTTTATTCTCAATATTCCATTTATAATCGACCAGATAGGACCTGTCCTCATACTCCTCTCCGGGGTCATCAGTTTGGGTATCCTCAATCACACCCGCGAATTGACAGCCCTGAAGGCAGGCGGCATCCCTCTGAGGACCATCATCCGGCCGCTGATCATGGGTGGTTTCGGCCTGACCCTTCTCTTTCTGGCAGCAGCCCAGTTTCTCCTGCCAAAGACCATTACCGCGACCAACAACATTTGGTATGAGCAGGTCAAAGGCAAGGTTCCCTTGGGGATCTACCGCAATGGCCGGTATTACTACAAAGGCAAGGAGGGTTTTTACAGTTTTGAATGGCCCCATTCGGAAAACTATGTCTTTAAAAACTTCTCCTACAGTTGCTGGGATGAAAAGTATAACATCAGGACCCTGCTCAATTCGCAATGGGCCGACTGGAACGAAAAACGCAAGATGTGGATTTTGAAAGAAGGTCAGATTCAGGCCACCAAGGGGGACAGCACTTACAAAGTCAACAACTTCAAGTACTGGGAGATACATCTTCCAGAAAATCCCGAGGACTTTCTGGTCCCGGAATACCAATCGGCTGAACTCTCTCTGACCGCTCTTTTTCTCGATATCTCTAAAAAAGATTCCGATCGCGAGAAAAATAAAGCCTGGTCCGACTTTCTCAGCCGCATCTCCTATATATTCCTGGGTTTTCCGCTTCTGCTGCTGGGCCTGCCCATACTGCTGATCTCCTATCAGAAATGGGGTCGGGATCTCTCTATCGCCATTCCGGCCAGCTGTGGCATTGCCTTTTTAGCTTGGGGTGCCTGGGGCGCCCTGCAATCACTTGCCCGGGCTGCCTATATCTCTCCCTTGTTTGCGGCGGTCATCATCCACCTGCTTTTTGCCGGTGCGGGCATCTACCTCCTCAGAAAACAGGACCAGTAAGCGATGAAGGCAGGGCAGCAAAGACAACGAGTCGGCATAGTCGGTATCCCACCTCTTGAAGTCATCTCGTTGCTGGAAACTGAGGGATGCCAGGTTTTTGATCTGGATGAGCCGCTGGTGAAAAAGGATATAGAATCAGCCTCCCCCTTTCTACCCAGGGTTTACTGCGCTATTCTCAGGACGGTCGTCATCAACGCCCTTGCCTTGCACCTCGACCGCATCTATATCGATGTCGGTCCCGGCAAGTGTGACAGTGCTTTGCACACCGCGACCATTCTGGCTGATATTCTACCGAACACCATAATTATCCCGACACGCAATATGGATAGCTGCGATTTCGGCACGCCGCTCTGCAGAACCAGAATGCCCCTGCTCGACAGGATGCTGGCTATCACGGCCTCCGTACAGAGTTCAAAATCCCATATCGAGCACGAGCCCTGTAAAGCCAGTTGCGGTTTCTGGGGAGTCCCACCACGAGACTTCTCCCTTTTAACCCTGTTTCCCGATACGACCCATATTTACGGCTGGACCCGCTGCATGGAAAACAAGACACCGGATAATAAACAAATGGAGGAGCATTTTAATTCCGAGGTTCCGACGGTGTTTTTTGCCCAGTCTTTTTGTGCCAAGACTGCCCTGGCCCAGCATCTGGCCGGTCGCCACCCGCGTGGGCTGTATCTCGACTGCGATGTGACCGTCGGCAACAGTGCGAAGTCGAAGATCCAGGCCTTTCTCGAACTTTCAGGTGTGCGCTGTGCTCATCGCTGACTTCGGCACCTCCTACGTCAAGCTTCTGGATACCTCCCTTATCACCGAGGAACCCCGCATCATAGCCACCAGGGAGTTCAACCGCAGCCAGCGCGTCGATATCGCCACCGGCCATAACGGCAAAAGCTATGCCACCTACTATATCAATGAACTTACAGCCCTGGCCCGCGGTGGAGAGCTACTCATAACAGAAGACAGCTATACCCTTCTTGACTGCGGGAGCAGGGACATCAAATTTGTGCGCTACGAGCAGGGACAGGTCAAGGATATGGGCTGGAATGCCGAATGCGGGGCTTCGATGGGATTCACCATCGAACTGCTTGAACGCTACTACGACCTCGACTTTGCCAGTCTTGCCGTTCCTCTCTCGCCCTTTTCAGTGACCTGCGGTGTCCTCGGCATGAGCCATATCTTCGACGCGGTCATCAACGGCCAGAGCGAATCAGAGGCTGTCGCCCGTTTCGTCAAAGGTATTGCCCTGAACGCCTTCAACTTTGCCGGAAAACCTGACAAAATTTATCTCTCAGGAGGTCTGTGCAATAATCCTCTTTTTGTCCGCTCATTTCCCTGCTCCCTGATTCCTCTGGGCCGCTACGTGCTCCTGGAAGGACTCAAGGCCTCGCTCTCACTCATAGGAGAATACACCGGATAATCGGTCCTACCAAGTTCAACATCGGTCCGGAAAATATTTCTCTCACCTGAATCACATAGCCTGAACGTAAAAAGGCCCACAGGATGTCCCTGTGGGCCTTTTTACGGACTATGATTTGAGTAGGACTATTTCTTTTCTGTTTTCGGAGCCTTCGCTGCTTTCTCGGTTTTTTCTACTTTCTCGATGGAACGCAGATCGACCTCAAACACCAGAACCGAACCAGGCTCGATCACAGGCGGAGCTCCGTTGTCACCGTAGGCAAGCTCAGAAGGAATGACCACTCGGAATTTCGCTCCGACATTCATCAACTGCAGGGCCTCACTCCAACCGGGGATAACCTGACCAACCCCAAAGACAGCGGGTTCGCCTCGCTTAACGGAGTTGTCAAATTCCGTTCCATCAACCAGAGTGCCGACATAATCAACCTTGACAGTATCCGTAGCCTTTGGCAGAGGCCCGTCTCCCTTTTTCAGGACCTCATACTGCAGGCCGCTCTTGGTAACGATAACACCCTTTTTCTTCTTGTTTGTTTCAAGATAGGCAAGGCCGGATTTCTTATTCTTTTCCAGCATGGTTTTCATCTTTTCGGCCTGGCGGGTCTGCATTTTCTCGGCAAATTCCTTCTGTACCGCAGCAATTTCTTCTTTGGTCAACTTCTTCTCTGATCCGGCATAGGCATCATTGATTCCCTTGAGCAGGATATCGAGGGAAATATCATCCCCCATGCCCTTAAAATATGTCCCGACATCCAACCCCATGCTGTAACTCAGTTTTTCCTGAAACGTAGTCAGGGTTCCTGCTGCTTTGGGTTTCTCTGCGGCACAGAGCAAAGCCGGGCCGCACAACAGACTGACGACAACCAGCGCGATAATTCTTTTCATTCCTCTACTCCTTTTTTGTATTCGTGTACATAACTCTGCATACACCCCCATTCGGTGCCTTTCTCTCTCCCGTCGACAGCGCCCGTAAACAATCCAGCATACAAGATCGCCTGCAAGGATGATACCTCTGTCGAAGGAATCCTTATACTGCATTTACCGCAAAAATAACACTGGATCAATACATATCCCTTGAATTTTCTCAAGATTCACAGGCACGAGGACTTTTAGAGAATGACTACTGTAATTCCTGGATTATTTATTTTAAGATTCTTATCTTGGCTCAACTGCGGATAACGACGCACAAGAGCCTTGGCTGGACCTGCCTTGCTGCTATACTCCTCACCTGGGATGTAATCACAGATTTCTTTTCTGAGTCGCATATAATCGAGGGACTTACGGCACTCTTCCCGGATTACGCCCCCCTTGCCACTCGAACCGTAGCCGTGAATCAGGGTAAGCAGACGTATACCTTCACGTTTGGCCGTGCCAATCTCTAGCGTCAATCGGCGCAGGGCAGTTTCTGCTGAAGGGCGTCCCCGTTCAAGGTTGACCGTTTTTTGGAGAAAAGGGCTTTTCGGAAGAAGGTGATCTTGCTGTTCACTTGCACAGAACCTGCAAATCAGGCTCCCCATCGAAATTTCATTGCCACAGACCTGGCAGAGAATCATAGTCGGGCCATACAACACCAGCTGGTTTGATATTCTGCCATTTTCCCAGTCATACCCCGCCCTCAGGCCCTCCTCTCCGACGTTACAGTCTTCGCACGGAGATCACATGCTCCATCTGCCTGAGATGCTGCATCAGAATATGCAGATGATCGAGATTCTCGACTTCTAGGGTAATTGTCAGATCTGCGGTATCCGCCGGGGTGACATGGGCTGCCACCTCGACTATATTGGCATTGTCGACACTAATGGTCGAACTGATCTCGGCAAAAATCCCTCGCCTGTTTTCCGCGCTGACATGGATTCCCGCCCTATAGTGTTTATCCTCGAGACCAGCCCAGGAGACATCGATCCAGCGTTGGGGATCGGTGTTCAGGAGATTGACGCAGTCTGCCTTGTGCACCGAGACCCCACGCCCAGTCGTGATAAATCCGACAATAGCATCACCCGGCACCGGGTTGCAGCACTGGCTGATTTTCACCAGCATGCCATCTATGCCATCGATACTGATCCCCGTTTTTCCGGGCTCTTTCTCCGTTGTCTGCTGGCTGACTAGACGACCAGCCAATTCCTCAGGAGACAGATCGGAATTCTCCTTTTCCTTCTCCTGCTGCAGTTCGGGGGGCTGCAAGGCCTTTATCAGAGTCTGGACGGTAATGACGCCACTGCCCACCTTGATCAGCATATCATCCAGGTGGTTACAGCGGAGATGTTTGAGCAGCAGACGAATGTGGCCGCTCTTGATCATCTTCTTGAGGCTGGTATTGTTGTTCTTGATCTCCCGCTCACAGATCTCACGGCCCAGCTTAAGTGCCTTTTCTTTTTCTTCCCGCCTGAGCCAGTTGCGGATCCTCGCCTTCGCCCTGCTGGTCTTCACCAGATCCAGCCACCCGCGGCGGGGCCGCTGATTCGGCGAGGTGATGATCTCGACGATATCGCCGATCTGCAGCTGGTATTTGAGAGGCACCAGACGTCCATTGACCTTGGCACCGACGCAGTGATCACCAACCTCGGTGTGTACGGCATAGGCAAAATCAATCGGCCCGCTGCCAAGAGGGAACTCCTTGACCTGGCCGCCGGGCGTCAGGGCGTAGACATCCGGCTCATACAGTTCTCCCTTGACGCTGTCAAGGAACTCGCGCGGATCCTCAACCTCATGCAGGGATTTAACAAGTTTTTTCAGTTCCCGGAACAGTCGGGCATCGTTCTGGCTGACCTTCTGTCCTTCTTTATAGGCCCAGTGCGCGGCAACACCTTCCTGGGCCACCCGATCCATCTCTTCGGTACGGATCTGGATCTCGATGAAATGTTCGCGCGGTCCCACTACAGTGGTATGCAGCGATTGATAATTGTTGGCCTTGGGACTCGAGATGAAGTCCTTGATCCGCCCTGGTACCGGTGCCCAATCGGCATGGATGATACCGAGGGCCTCATAACATTCGTTGACCGACTCGACGATTATGCGGAAAGCCACCTTGTCATACACCCGTTCGAGGGGAATGTTTTGCACGACAAGCTTTTTATAGATCGAAAACAGATGCTTGGGTCTACCAATAATACGCCTTGCGGTGATATTACTTTCGGCCAGCTTACCATGCAAGATGGAGATCACCTCATTGACATATTGCTGCCGCTCATCAAGAGAGTCCTCGAGCTTACCGGCTAGATCAGTATATTCCTGGGGATAGAGATATTTAAAGGCGAGATCCTCCAGTTCCCGTTTGAGCCAGTCTATACCGATACGGCTGGCCAGGGGAGCATAGAGATCCATGGTCTCCCGGGCCATTTCCAGCTGTGTCTCCCGATCGACCATGTCGAGGAGGAACATATCCTGCAACCGATCCACCAGTTTCACCAGGAGGACCCGGATATCCGCGGCAATTGCCAGCAGCATCTTGCGGACATTCTCGGCCTGATTTGCCAGCTTACTGTCGTATTGCACCTCGGTGATCCGGGTCGAGCCTGCAACAATGGCCGCGACATCCTTGCCGAATTTCTGATGCAATTCCTCTATGGTGACGCCCTCTTTCAGCACCCCATGTAGCAAGCCGGCCAGAACCGTATCCAGATCGAGGTGCATGGAGGCCAGCATTGAAGCGACCTCCAGGGCGTGAATGAGATATGATTCCCCTGAAAAATGCCGTTTCCCGCCGTGTACCTTGACGACGACACTCCAGGCCTCGTCGATCAGCGAGAGATCGACACCGTTGAGATAATTGGCTGCCAGGACCTTCAGGCCCCGGGGATTAATCATTGACCCGTTTGGCATACGAACAGTCACCTTTATATCCTATTTCACCATCTCGTCGGCTATTCTCGCGAGCAGTTCAGCCTTGAGCCGATCAGGAGACATCCCATCGCTCTCGCCGGTCTTCCGACTGCGAAGTTCGACTATGCCGTCCTGGCCAAATTTTTTGCCGACGGTGATCCTAAACGGTATGCCCAGAAGGTCGGCATCCTTGAATTTCGCACCTGGGCGTTCATCCCGGTCATCAAGGAGCACGTCTACGCCCTCACTCACCAGATCGGTATACAGCCCTTCCGCTGCCGCAGTGATCTTTTCGTCTTTGGGATCAAGGTTGAGAATAATGGCCTGGTAGGGGGCGAGGGGCATCGGAAAAATGATGCCGTTCTCGTCGTGATTCTGCTCAATAGCAGCAGCGACCACCCGACTGACCCCAATGCCGTAAGTGCCCATGACAAAGGGCTTTTCCTGGCCATCACTGTCCTGGAAGACTGCATTCATTTTTTCGGAATAGGTGGTCCCGAGTTTGAAGATATGGCCGACCTCGATACCCTCGGTGAGTTCAAGTCGGCCGCCGCAGACGGGACAGGGATCGTCGGTGCTGATCTTGCGCAGATCAGCCACGACCTCAACCTGGAAGTCCCGTTCATAGTTGACATTTTTCAGGTGATGGTTTTTCTCGTTGGCGCCGGCCACAAAATTGCGCATCAACACAACTTCCTGATCGGCGACAAGCCGGATGGTGAGCCCGACCGGTCCCAGATAGCCGGTCGGGACTCCCGTTGCATCAAAGACTTGCTTATCCTCGGCCAGCACCACATCCGCCACCTTCAGAAGATTCTTCAGCTTGATCTCTTCAACCTCACGGTCCCCCCGTACCAGGACGGTGACCGGTTGGCCGTCGGCCAGGTAGACCATGGTCTTGACCAGGTTGGCGGCCTCAATTCCGAGAAAATCACAGACGGCATCGACCTTGCGCTTGCCGGGCGTTTCGATCTTCTCCAGGTCGGCCATGGCCTCGGAACTAGCGGGGCCGACGACCTTCACCTCGGCTTTCTCCATATTCGCGGCGTATTCACAGGCCGTGCAGACAACGATTGTATCCTCTCCCGTCTCCGCCAGGACCATGAACTCATGAGAAAAATTGCCGCCAATCGCCCCGGAATCAGCCTGCACCGCCCGAAAAGTCAGACCGCAACGGCTGAAGACGCGCTTGTAGGCCTCGTACATTTTCATGTAACTGATATCCGCCTGTTCATCGCTGACGTCAAATGAATAGCCATCCTTCATCAGAAATTCGCGACCTCGCATCAGACCGAAGCGAGGTCTGACTTCATCCCGAAATTTGGTCTGAATCTGATAAAGATTGACCGGCAGATCTCGGTAGGAATGCAATTCTCGGCGGACGAGATCGGTGATGACCTCCTCGTGGGTCGGCCCCAGGCAGGATTCACGATCATGCCGATCTTTAAAACGAAGCAGCTCTGGCCCGTATTTTTCATAGCGCCCGGTCTCGATCCACAGATCAGCCGGCTGCACCATCGGCAGGAGCAGTTCCTGAGCACCGGCCCGGTTCATCTCCTCCCGAACGATTGTCTCAACCCTTCGCAAGGCCGCCAATCCATAAGGCAAGTAGCTGTAAATCCCCGCAGTGAGCTTTCGTATGAATCCGGCCCGCAGCATAAGACGGTGACTGATCACCTCGGCATCAGCGGGGGTCTCTTTCAATGTCGGCAACAACATCTGTGAGTAACGCATAGTATCTCGTAATTAAATAGATTTATTTTGAATTATTCGGCAATTCCCGCCATCCTCTGTCAGGCATGAAAAAATGGAGCCTGCAGGACATGGAGTAGTTATTCAGGATTTTTGCCTCTCATCTTCCATCTTCTGCAATTCGGCAAGAAAGACCTCAAGTAGCTGATCTTCAGAAATTTTTTTGTAGATCTCGCCTTTTTTGAAGATTATCCCGACCCCATGGCCGCCGGCGATGCCGATATCCGCCTCTCGGGCCTCGCCCGGTCCATTGACCGCGCAGCCCATGACGGCAACCTTGAGGGGGGTCTTCATGGTCTGGACATACTGTTCGACCTTTTCCGCAAGACTAAAGAGATCGATCCGGGTCCGACCACAGGTCGGGCAGGAGATCAGCTCCGGTCCACGTTCACGGATCTTCAATGAACGGAGCAGTTCAAAAGCGACTCGGATCTCCTCGACCGGATCGCGGGTCAGAGAGATCCTGAAGGTGTCGCCGATGCCCTGACTCAATAAGATCCCCAGGGCCACACTGGATTTGACGGTGCCGGCAATAAGGCCGCCGGCCTCTGTGACTCCCAAGTGCAAGGGGTAATCCGTGAGTTTCGAGAGTTTCTGATAGCCGCCCACCGTAGTCAGGACATCCGAGGACTTTATCGAGATCTTCATCTCATGAAATCCCAGGTCTTCAATCAGGCGGACATTGCGCAGGGCACTTTCAATGAGGGATTGGGGGTTCTCAGCGGTCGGATAGCCATAGGTCTTCAGCAGATCCTTCTCAATCGAGCCGCTGTTGACCCCGACCCGGATAGGCACCCCGTGCAGTTTGGCTGCAGCTACGACTCGGGCCAGTTTTGCGCTGCCGCCGAGATTGCCGGGATTGATCCGGATGGCCTGAGCCCCGTTCTCCATGGCGGCAACCGCCAGACGGGAATCAAAGTGAATATCGGCAATGAGCGGGATGGAGATGGCATCACGGATGGCCCGCAAGGCGCTAGCGGCCTCCAGGTCAGGAACCGCAAGCCTGATGAGCTCACAACCGGCCGCCGCAAGTCGCTCTATCTGGGCAAGAGTCGCAGCAACATCCCGGGTATCGGTGTTGGTCATGGACTGCACAGCCACCGGCTGGTTATTGCCGATCCGGACATTTCCGATACAGATCTCTCTTGTCTGACGCCGAATGATCATAGCCGTTCGAGGAAGGGGGTTATGAGCAGCACGGATGCATGGGCAGGATCACGCCTGGCTCATTTCACTTGAGACTATTACTGATGTCCATGGACATCCCTGTGGCCGCTCAGGTTTTCTTGATCAGGCTGAGTTCGGCATCCGAGGCCCGGACATACAGAGGTGAAGCCGATCCCGTATCAAGGACTTCTCCAGCCACCAATTTTTCTCCGGCAAGAAGCCCAAGAGATGCGGCCATCGGGACGTGGAGCTGGGCCGGGGCAATCTCCAGTTTCTCTCTCAGGATTTCCCGCCAAAACCCACCATAGGTCACAACTGCATCACCCACCATATATACCGGTTCCAGGATATGTTCGGCAAGCTGTTCAGGACTGACCACAGATATTTTACTGATCTGGCGGATCGCGCCCTGTTTATCACGACGAAAAAAGGCAGCATATACCTCCTTTTTACGCGCATCAAGGG
>JAUYSF010000439.1 GCA_030696435.1 Desulfoprunum sp.
GATGGAAAATAAACTACACGCTCTCTTCATTGAAATGTTCCTTCGTTTAAGGATTACTTGTTTACAGGGGCAATGCCCTGCTGAATGTGTCAATATCCTGCTCGGTTGCTCAAGCTCCGTAAAACACTCAAGATGATACGGTGAAAGCAGGGAGTAGCCAAGGCTGAAATACGTTTCGTGCCAATACATTGAGAAGTTGCATTATAACAGCATCTTGCTTTTTGTATTTCAACGTAGAAATAATTTTGTTTTTGTTGCAATACTCTCATCCATAACCCTCAATAATGATGCTGGCAACAACCTGTTACATTTTTTCGTAAAAATCAAGCAAATTTTAATTTCTCCTTAAAAATGCACCCCTTGACAGTTAAGAATCGTCCTTCTGATTGCATGGGAAGAGATACGTGGTGCATCAGCGCCATTTACGGTGATCAATCTGAAGCCACCGTAAATGAATGACTTGAAACGTTCGCCCCTGTTCAGTAATGTCCTGATACGCATTGCTTCTCCTGTGAGGGTCTCGTAAAAACCATCACATCCACCACGGAGTGGCAGTGCCCTTATTTTGAGCAGCCTATTTCCATAGATTCTGCGGAAGAGGCTTTCTTCTCAACCATAACAGTCTACCTCAGATGGAGAATTATATGAGTAAAGTTATTGCCTTTGCCGGAAAAGGCGGAGTGGGTAAAACAACGGTTGCAGCTCTTGTCGTGCGCTATCTGTCTCAGGCAGGAAAAACCCCGGTGCTCGCAGTCGACGCAGACCCCAACAGCAACCTGGGTGAGACCCTGGGCCTTGAGGTAACGGCCACCATCGGCGATATCCGTGAGACCTATATGAAAGACCCTCAGGGAATTCCCTCGGGGATGGATAAGATTAACTATCTTGAAACCCTCGTGGAGCAGGCCCTCATTGAAAAACCAGCCTTTGATCTTCTGGTTATGGGGCGGCAGGAAGGTCAGGGCTGCTACTGTATGGTCAACAATATCCTCAATAAATTCACGGACAAACTCACCAACAGCTACAAGTATATGGTCGTTGATAACGAGGCCGGGATGGAACATCTGAGCCGGCGCACCAGCGGCAAGGTGGACGTGCTTTTTCTCGTCACCGATTACTCGCTGCGGGGCCTGCGGGCCGTAGGCCGGATCCATGGAATGCTCGAAGGTCTCAATTTGGATGTCAAGCAACTCGGACTGATCGTCACGCGGGCCCCGGAAAAACTCAATGCTGCCTTTCTCAGCGAGGCCGAGGCGATCGGCATTCCTCTTGCCGCCATCATTCCGGATGACCCGGCGCTCCTTGAGTTCGATATGGAGAAACGTTCTCTGCTGGAACTGCCGGACACCTCTCCCTCGGTTATGGCCGTCAATACCCTTTTGACCACGACCGTCCCTCTCTGATTCGAGGCGCAGACAATACGACAGAATCTGTCTTAGGACGTACAGAACATGTCCCAAGACAGGTTTTTTGTCTGAGGCCTCCACGCCTTGACCCAGGTCAAGGTTTTCCCCGCACATTCAGCATATACTCACAGGGAGATTCAGACTTCCGGACAGAAGGATTCTTCGGCTGTGGTATTCAAGATAATGATTAGAGTATCCCCTCAAGCCGACTCACCTCTTCCCTCCGGACCTTTCACTCATTCTCATCAAGGAGTGCTGCCATGAAGTGCCCAGGTCAAGACATGCAGTTCTGGAACGAAGCTGCAATTTTTGAGGCCACCTGTCCAGGATGCGGCGGGACAATCGAATTCTACAAGGATGATACCAACCGGAAATGCGGCAACTGCGGCAATCGCATGGTCAATCCCCGCATGGATTTTGGTTGCGCCTCCTATTGCCAGTACGCCGAACAGTGCCTCGGAACGCTGCCTGAGGAGTTTGTCGGCAACCGGGACAATCTGTTGAAAGATCGAGTGGCGGTCGAGGTAAAGCGCTATCTCAAAGCCGATTTCAAACGCATCGGTCATGCCATCAAGGTTGCCCAGCAGGCCGAAAAGATCTGCCGGGAGGAAGGCGGAAATCTTGCGGCAACGGTCTGCGCGGCCTATCTCCTGGAAGTGGGTGAAGTCGAGGCCCTCAATAAATTTGGTGCGAGCGCAGCTGAACACAGGGTCAGGGAAACGACCACGCTTGCCGAAACAATCCTGGGAAAACTGGGTGCCAAAGAGGCGATCATCCAGGAGGTCTGCAACCTCATCGATCATTCTCTCACACTGCAGGATACAACCCATCCTGACTATCGGGTCCTTGCTGATGCGCTGGTTCTTGCCGGCCTTGAAGAAGAGAACAAGCACACACCTCTGACGGCGGCCCGGCTGACCAAGGCGATCGACAATGACCTGCTGACTGGCAGCGGCCGCCAGCTCGCTGAAAAGATGCTCAAACCGTAAACTGTGAAACCGCAGAATAACGAGATCATCGCCCCTCCCCTTACCCAGGGACAAAATAAGGTTTCATCCCTGGGGTAATCATTTCCCTCCTCCTCTGTCACAATTTCCATACAACCCAGGGCCATGCCACTGGGGCGTGTCACCTATTCCACACACTTCCAATTCTCGACCTAATTACAAGAATATACCTCATAAGCTGGCATTTTCTTCATCACCGCAGGCATACAGCAAAATAGAAATCGATAGCCACTCTAGACAAAAAAACTCTGCCTCCATGTATTTAATATACTGTTTTTACTATATTAAAAATATTTTCAGCGAATGAGCGCTCCATGGCCCCAAAGTTGCTTTAAGAGAAGACAGGAACAAGTGCAAAAATGCCCCCGACACTGAAGATCAACTCTCTAAATATCCTGCGCCGTGTCTTAAAGGAAGAAAGACTCGGAGCAATTTTTGATACTGGCTTGCACGATTATTAGCATCTGGTTTGAAATTCTAGACAACGGAGGAATGGATTATGGCTGAAGGAAACAAAAATGTGCTGCTTGCGGTAGATGGCTCAGATGAATCCCTGGCAGTGGTTCGCTATGTAAGTGAATCACTGCATCCAACCGGTTCCGAGGTCCTGGTGTACCAGGTTATGAGTAAGGTCCCCGAGGTCTTCTGGGATCTGGGCAAAGATCCTGCCTGGCTGCCGAAAATTGAAGCAGTTCGGGAATATGAACAAAAACAGGAGGGTTTTGCGGCCAGTTTCATGAACAAGGCCGTTGAGATGTTTAAAGCGGCCGGATTCAAGCCGGGAAGCGTTGCCACACGGATCGGTGTGCAACAGGAAGGAATTGCCAGGGATATAGTGGCGGAGGCTAAACGAGGCGGCTATAACGTCTTGGTCATCGGACGAGGCAAGTCGGGCTCGGCGCAGGATATGCCTCTCGGCGGTGTTGCCAGCAAGATTCTGAGTGCAGCCCCCGCACCTGCCGTGTGGCTGGTAGGAGGCAAACCAAGTTCCGACAATATTCTGATTGCCATGGATTCATCTGAAAACGCCATACAGGCTGTCAAACATGCCGGCAAGATGTTCAAGCACGGCAAGAATAACATTACCTTGTTCCACGCCGTGCGCGGAATCTCAGTTTCTATGGAAGGCATGGAAGACATATTCCCGGATTCGTATCGCAAGCGCCTGCTGGAAGATGCCGAGAGGGAAATTCGCCCTGCCCTGAAACTGGCCGAGCTCTGGCTGGCCAAAATGGATATTGCCCCGGAACGGATATCCACCAAGATTGTTACCGGAGTCAGCAGCCGGGCTGCAGCTGTCGTCGAAGAGGCCAAGCAGGGTGCCTATGGCACAATCGTGGCCGGTAGACGAGGCATTTCCGAAGTTGCTGATTTCTCAATGGGCCGGGTCACAAACAAGCTGACCCAACTGGCGAAAGAGCAGGCGTTGTGTATTGTCGGCTAAGCCGACAATACACACATCATACCGATCAACAAACATGGCGGGCGGAAGGAAACTGAGCTGAATCAGGTTTCTTCCCGCCTGCCATATCTCATTGCACCGGACTGTAATCCCGGACAAGAATAATTAATAGAGCCCCAACAGGTTTCCGGCCAGCAGGGTTAGACCGACACAGGCAACACGCTTAACAACCAGCGGACTCACCCGTTTGGCGATCTGCGGGGCGATATAACCGCCGAGCAGGGCTGCCGGGAACATGGCAAGGAAAAAAATCAGATCGAAATTACCGAACTGATAATGGCGCATCGTACTGACCGTGGTATTGAAAAAGATGGCCAGCAACGAACTGCCGACAACCAGGTACATAGGCAGGCGCAGGGCGACGGTCATCAGCGGCACCATGAAGGGTCCGCCGCCAAAACCGAACATCGACGATACAATGGCGATGAGAAAACCGCCGATGCAGCCGACCACCATATTGACCTGAAATTCCTGACCCCAAAATTCTACTTTCATATCGGATTCCTCCTAGTAGTGACCGATTATTTGCCTTTAGCCGCTTCTTCAGCGCGTTTCTTGAATTCCTTGAGAATGGCCTGTTCCTTTTTGTTCTTCTCGAGATAACCGGGCGTTGTCTGCCAGAACATCAGGCCGGCCAGGACGATAAGGATCCAGCCAAAGGCGAATTTATACTGCTCAAGGGTTACCATTTCGGTCAGTTTGGGGCCGATGAAACCACCAAGAAGCATGGCGCAGCCGATACCGGCGCCGAGTTTCCAGTTAATGAACTTGATCTTCGAATAGTTATAGATACCGCTGCCCTGCGAAAAGAGGACGGTAGGGGTGACGGTACCGGCCACGACGGTATGCGGCAGCACCGGGAACAGAGTGAGCAGCAACGGATTCATGATAAAGCCGCCGCCCGCGCCCATCAAAACACCAAAAATGGCGACACAGAGGCTCAAAATAAAAGGATAGATCAGGTTCATACTGGTGCCGGCATTGTCCATGTACACCGTCGGAAAAGAGATCTTGTTCTCGAAAACCGCAGGTTCGCTTTTGACTTTCTTGTCGACTACCGCCACGACTTTGTACTGGCCGGGGGCGGAACCTTTGGCGATCTTCAGGGTGGCGGCATAGGAGCCATCGGGCTGGACCTCTACCGAGGCGCCGATAACCCTGCCGATCGACCGAAAACGGGCCTTCACCAGCTGCATCGATCGTTTCTTGGACTCCTTCTCATCCATGGCCGGCAGGAGTTTGCCACGGCTACCGACAACACTGGCCATCAGACCGGACTGATACCGCTCAATGGCGATACCGGCCGGGACCGAGTAGGCGATATCGGCCCCAAGGTCTTTGAGCAACGCGGAATAACTCCACTTGCTGCCCTCTTTCTTGGCCTCATCGAGCTTCGACTGCAGGTCTTTCGGTACCAAGATCTTGTAATACGCCGGCATTTCGGCGGTCAGATAAAAAATATAGGGCCGCTTCTTCGTTTCCTTATCGACATCGCTGTCGAACCGGCTTGACCGGACATCATGACCGTCGGCCCAGACCTCGATATAGACCGGCTTGCCGGCCGGAGCCTTGCCAGTTACCTTGAGGGACCCACCATTGTTGAGCGTGGTTGTATCGATTTGAATAGTCGGAGCCGCACTGCCCGGCGTAGCAGTATCGACTTGAGCTGTCGGAGCCGCAGTCGCATCGCCGGTCTCTGCCGCCTGCACCCACTGCCCGCCAAGAAACATCGCCATTGCCAGGCCAAGCCAGGGCAAGATTCTGAGCCTTCTTTTCATTGTTTCCTCTCCTTGTTAAAATTAAGATCTACCTGCCATTCCGCATCGCTCTCTTGTTACAGGGTGACAATGCGTGTTTCCCCTACATACTCACGACTGCGATAGCCGGTCATGGCCGTCATCTTCGCCGTCAACTCACTGATACTCTTCAGATTCCGCACAACAGTGCGGAGATCTTCTTCCTGCTCGCTGCCCAGCAGATCGGCTTCCAGCAACTGGGCGGTGCCGAGAGCGGCAAAGAGCGGCGAATTGATCTCATGGGCGACGGTGCCGGCCATTTCGATAACGCCCTCAAGTTTGCTCCTCTCTGCCCTTTCCGCCTCGAGCCGACGCTGGGCGGTGAGATCGCGGATGATCTCGATGACAAACTCCACCTCACCTCCTCCGTTCACTATCGGTGTGGCCGTGCGCTCGTACCAGTGTCGGCCGTCCTCTTCATCGACCTGCTGGACGATACTGGCCATCCGGCCGGAGAACAGGACCTGATCGACCGGACAGGATTCACCCTCAGCCTCTCTCTGGCAGAGCTGGCCGTAGTCCATACCCAGGACTTCCACTTCTTCCTGGTCATGGGCCTGGAGAAAGGCGCGATTGGCCATAACCACATGGCGGGTCCGATCGACCACCAACAACTGCGGTCTGATGCAATCGAGGATATTGCCGAGGAAGCGCTCATGTTCCTCAATCTGATTAAAGAGCAGGGTGATTTTTCGGTAGAGGCTGGCGTTGGTGATTGCCGCCCCGCCGACCTCGGCCACCGCCAGCGAAAAATTAATCTCGGCCTCGCTGAAATTCCTCTGCTCCCGGGCCAGGATCCTGATGATACCGATCACCTCATCCTTCACCTTGATCGGCACAGCCAGCAGGGAGGTGAGCCCCTCCCTGGCCATATGCTCCCGGTAGAGCACCCGGTCGTCCTCCAAGACGTTACAGATCGCCACCGGTTCACCCTGCAGGGCCCGGATGGTATTTTTCTCATCAACCACCTCGCCCCGCTCCAGGTACTCCCGGGAGAGCCCGGACGAGGCCGCCAGGACCAGCCGGTTGGCCTGGGGGGTGAGCAGGCGGATGGTGCAGCCTTGCGCCCCCAGGCTGCGAGGCAACAGTTCGACGATGGTCTGCAGAACGGTATCGAGATCAAGAGTTGAGCCGACCAGTTTCGAGATCTCCTGCACCTCCCACAGGAAATTGACCTGATGCTCAAGTTGCTTGAACATTCGGCCGTTCGAGATGGCAATGCCCGTCTGCTCGGCCAGGGCCATGGCAAAGGAGATTTCCTCGGCGGTAAAGAGTCGTCTGCTCCGGGTCAGCAGGCGCATGACGCCGGTGACATCGCCCTGGAAGGATATCGGCAGGGTGAGAACCGACTCGATCCCCTCGCGGCAAGCGGCCTCACGGAACGGCCGATGCGGGCTCGTCGTCACATCGACCATGGCCACCGGCTGACCGGAAGAAACCATTTCCATGGTCTCTTTCGAGTCGACACCGGGCCGCCCGAGGTATTCGGCGGACAGACCGGCGGCGGCCCCCAGGACAAAAGAGCCACTGGCAGGATCAAGCAGCCTGATCGTGCAGGCATCGATCTCGAGCAACTCCGGCAGGTTCAAGACGATAGTCTCCATCACCTGGCGATGGTCGTGGACCATCGAGATCATCTTGGTCACCTGCTGAAAGACCTGCAGATACTGACGGTCCCTCGTCTGTCCGCCTCTTTCGCTCATCCTTTTGTTCCCTTAAACGCTCTCATCGCAACAGGACTAGGCCTTGCTGATCCTGGTCTTGATGTACTTCAACGGCGGTGTACCGGACCACTTGCAGGCCACGTTCGGCGGCAACAAGACGTTGGTGTTGAAACCCGAAAACTGCGGGTATTTCGGGTCCCCTTCCAGACCGAACTTGCCGCCGTAACCGCCGGCTGCAGCCAGAACACCCTCACGGATATCCCAAGTCACCCTGGCCCTGGCCCGCACTTGCTCCCAGGGTGAGGTGATGATCACCTGATCACCGTCAGTGATACCAAGCCTCTTGGCGTCCACGAAATTAATCCAGACCGGATTGCTGCCGTGTTGTTTCATCAGGGCGACATTGGCAAAGGTCGAGGTATGCTCGTGCTCAAGGACTCGGAAATAGCCGAGGATCATCGGATATTCGGCATCCGGCTGCAGCTGTGGCCAGTCTGCAAAGGGCGATTTGTAGTCGGGCAGACCATCGACGCCCTTCTCCTCTGCGGTCGGGTTCATGAAATTGTACTTACCGGTCGAGCTGCTGCCCGAGGCCCCGTAGCCGGCCGGAGGATTGACCGAGCCCCACGCCTTGTATTTGTAGAATTCCTGTGGATCGGTGATATAAAAGCCCTTTTCCTTCAGCTCTTCGAGACCGATCTTCTGATTGCGCAGCTGGTTGGCCAGGTATTCATCTTCGGTCTTCCAGGGGAAAAACTCGGCAAACCCGAGGCGAGCGGCGATCTCCGAGAAGATCCAGACCACCGACCGCGATTCATACAGCGGTTCAATGGCCTTCTGGCCCAGTGAAATAAACGATTCATACATCCAGTCGGCCGCTACCCGGCTCTGTTCCAAATAGGTGCAGTCCGGCAGGATGACGTCGCAGAGGGCGGTGGTATTGGTCATGAAGCAGTCGATAGCACAGGAAAATTCCAGCCCTTCCATGCCCCGTTGCATCGCCGGCTCGGAGCCGCTCGACATCACCGGATTGCCGAAATAGCAGAGCATGCCCTTCAGACGGCCGGCCTTGACATCCTCTTCAAAGTAGGCCGGAATCCAACCGCTCCAGAGGTGGCTCTTGTTCAACTTGGTCTTCGAGGCATTGTTCGGCGGTTTCGGCTGATCGTCGGCCCAAGCCGAGGCGAGCTTGAATTTGCGCACCAGCGATGGCCCACCGGGGGCATCAAAACAACCCATCAGGGCGTTCAGGGCCATCAGGGCCTGGGTGGCATGGACGGTATTGGGGGCCTGGGCGACGCCGGTCCAAGCATTGGCCCCCGCAGCCGGGGCCGCCGCTGCAAATTCCCGGGCCAATCGCTCGATGGTCTCAGCCGGCACCCCGCAGATCTCCGCGGCCCAGGCCGGTGTCCTGGCAAAGCCATCCTCTTGACCGAAGAGGCGTTTTCTGAAAGGCTCGAAACCATAGGTCCAGTTGTCAACGAATTCGCGGTCATAGAGCTGCTCGCTGACGATCACATAGCACATGGCCATGGCCATGGCCCCGTCGGTCCCCGGTTTGATCGGGATCCATTCGGTGGCGATCTCGGCCGAATCGCAGCGTCTGGGATCAACGACTACCAGCTTGGCCCCGTCTTTTACCGCCTTCTTCAACAGCGTCACCTTGCGCTGACCGGCCGAGGTGCTCAGTTCGTTGATGCCAAAGAGCAGAATGAAGCGGGAATTGGCGTAATCGATCCACGGTCGTTTTTCGCTGAAGTTCTTTTCATTGGCCATTCGGGCCGGATTATCACACATCTGGCGATGAGTCGTCTTGTGCGGGGTGCCGAAGGCCGCCATCAC
>JAUYSF010000239.1 GCA_030696435.1 Desulfoprunum sp.
TCCTGATATCAGGCATCAAATAGCCAAGCTGTGATTATGAATTTGAGATGTTAAAATGAGCAAGTGTCGGAGTGGTATTAATTACCTTGTTAATGATTGATAATTATTTCCACAAATCCGAAAATATTTCTTCTGAATTTCGATTTTCGGAATAATTTGCAGGTTTACGAAATGTTCTCCTCCCTTGTTAATCTCCTTCGAAATTGTTACGGTTCTGGCTAGAAAATCACAAGCAGATTCATAACTACCTGATAAACACATTCTCCTTCAAGGCGATACTTTCAGATTCAAGTCAGCTCTGTTCTGGGATGTTGATAGCCATTCCTTAGATATTGAGATCCACTCAAGATTTATTCAAATACTTAAAACCTGGTCCTCAGGGCCAGGTCAGAGATTAATGGCTCAACCGTAAATCGCGGTAGTCAAAAGCCTCACGTACTTTGAAGAAGCCGACCTTGAACCTGATCCGATAAGCCTTACGACGACCACATGGCAAGAAATCAAAGCAGATATCTGTTTGATATTAAAAAATTCTCTGTAACATTTCATTTCCAAATCAAGATGAGAACGCGAAGGCAAGCGGTGGTCCGCCGTCTCGCACGATCATAACCCAGTGATTCGAGCCTTTCTGTTCTGAAACAGAATATTTCTCATGAACTCGCGCTTCACATTCAATCGATTTCAGCTTGGTCTCCAGCTGGATCTTTTAGCCTTCCAAGGTCATTCGGCAAAAAATCATCGAACCCTCTCAGGCCTTTGCCAAGGATCGCAGCATGAAGGACTGTTGTATTTCAGCTTTGAGGATGAGGCCTGACAGACATGCAGGCAAAAGACGCTGAAACTACAACATCTCTTTGAAGTAGGCGATAGTCTTAATCAATCCCTCCCTCAACTGGATATCCGGTTCCCAGCCCATTTTTTCTCTCGCAAGAGTGATATCAGGCTTGCGTTGCATCGGGTCGTCGGCGGGAAGGGACTTATAGACAAGCTCGGATTTTGAGCCGGTCAACACGATCACCTGCTCGGCCAGTTCTTTGATGGTGAATTCCACGGGATTGCCGAGATTGACCGGTCCGAGGAAGGCGTCATCGGTATTCATGAGACGGACAAATCCTTCAATGAGGTTATCCACATAGCAGAACGAGCGGGTCTGCGAACCGTCCCCGTAAATGGTGATTGGCATATTCTGCAAGGCCTGGACGATAAAGTTGGAGACAACCCGGCCATCGTTTGGGTGCATGCGCGGCCCATACGTATTGAAGATCCGGCCTACTTTGATCCTCAGGTTATGCTGCCGATAGTAATCAAAAAAGAGGGTCTCGGCGCAGCGTTTGCCCTCGTCGTAGCACGAGCGGGTGCCGGTCGGATTGACGTGGCCCCAATAGCTCTCCGGCTGTGGATGGACACTGGGATCGCCATAGACCTCACTCGTTGAGGCTTGGAAAATCTTGGCCCCCACCCGTTTGGCCAGGCCCAGCATATTGATGGCCCCATGTACGCAGGTCTTGGTGGTCTGCACCGGATCATGCTGGTAATGGATGGGCGAGGCCGGACAGGCCAGATTATAGATTTCATCCATCTCGACATACAGCGGAAAGGTAATATCATGGCGCATCAGCTCGAAATGGGGATTATCCAGCAGGTGCAGTATGTTGTTTTTGTTGCCGGTGAAATAATTATCGACACAAAGAACATCATGACCATCCTGAAGAAGTCGTTCGCAGAGATGGGAGCCCAAAAAACCTGCTCCTCCGGTAACCAGTATTCTTTTTGCAGTGAGAAATGTCATATTCAACCCTTTTGAGAATAGCTCTATATTAAAATGGAGCCTTTTTTGAAGATCATGCGTGGCATCTTGCTATATCTTAACCTGCGCTTTCACTGGACATCAGGCTGTTTCTCTAGCAGACTTCCCCAAGGAAACCCATATTCCCCCCAAGAATTCTCGGAGTCTTGTCCAGCTCCATCTGCAGCAATCGGCCCTCAGCGGCCGGAGGCCCTGTTGAGGGCGCTCATGACGGCCTTGATCGAGGCGACAATGATATCCGTATCAATGCCTGCACCCCAGCCCCTATTCCCCTCCGGCGTTTCGATCTCGATATAGGCGGCGGCGCTGGCGCTTGATCCGCCGTTCAGGGCATGCTCGTGATAGTTGCAGAGGGTGAAATCGCCGGTTATTGAGTCTTTCATGGCAGAGCAGAAGGCATCAAGCGGGCCGTTTCCGGAAGCCCGGACAGTTTTTTCGATGCCATTATCGAGGAGTGTGATCTCGACATCGGCAAAAGAGCGCTTTTCTGCGGAATCAAAATGCCGCTTGATGACGTTAAATCCTTTGAGTTCGTAAGGTGCAACGGCACCCAAATAGATCTTCTCAAAGGTATTGTATATCTCCTGAGGCTGCAGCTCGCGCCCCTCTTTCTCGGTAAGTTGCTGGACAATCGTGCCGAATTCCGGATGCATGGCCTTGGGCATCTTGAAGCCGAATTCCTTGTCCATGATATAGGCCACCCCACCCTTGCCCGACTGGCTGTTGATCCGGATGATCGACTCGTAGGTCCGGCCCACATCGGAAGGATCTATTGGCAGATAGGGGACAGCCCACAGGCCGGAAGCATCTTCCTCGTACATTGCCATTCCCTTGTTAATTGCATCCTGATGGGATCCGGAGAAAGCGGTATAGACCAGCTCTCCGGCATAGGGATGACGGGGATGCACCGGCAGATGGGTAACCCGTTCATAGACATCGACCAGGTGATTGATATCGTGGAGATCGAGCCGAGGATCGACGCCCTGGGTGAACATATTAAGTGCCAAGGTGACGATATCGACATTGCCGGTCCTCTCGCCGTTACCAAACAAGGTGCCCTCGACACGGTTGCCGCCGGCCAGCAAGGCAAGCTCAGTCGCCGCCACGGCACAACCCCGGTCGTTGTGGGCATGCAAACTTACAATAACGGCATCACGGCGGGAGACGGACCGGCAGAACCACTCTATTTGATCGGCGTAGATGTTGGGCATGGCCATCTCAACGGTGGCCGGAAGATTGAGGATGACCGGATCTTCCGGAGTTGGCTGCCAGACATCGAGCACGGCCTCACAGATTTCAAGGGCGAAATCCATCTCGGTTCCGGTAAAACTCTCAGGAGAGTATTCATAACGAAAACGGGTCTCTGGATATTTCAGCGCCTCTTCCTTGATGAGTCGGGCACCTTCGACGGCCAGGGCGGTGATCTCCTTTCTGTTCATCTTAAAGACGGCTCGGCGCTGTAAGGTCGATGTCGAGTTGTAAAGATGGACCACCGCCTCTTTCGCACCCTTCAGGGACTCGAAGGTCTTCTGAATGAGATGTTCTCTGGCTTGAGTCAGAACCTGGATCAGCACTCCATCGGGTATCAGCTTGTTTTCAATCAGAGTTCGGGTAAAATCATACTCCACCTGGGAGGCGGAGGGAAACCCTACTTCGATTTCTTTGAAGCCGATATCAGTGAGCAAACGGAACATCTCGAGTTTCTTATCAAGACTCATGGGCTGGATAAGGGCCTGATTACCGTCCCGCAGATCGACACTGCACCAGACAGGCGCTTTGGTGATGGCTTTTGATGGCCATGTGCGATCCGGAAGGCCAATAAGAGGATACGGACGGTATTTTTTCACTGATTCCGGGTTCATTTTTTCTCCTTGCGAGTGCCCAGGGCGTTAAGCATAAAAAAAGGCCACGGTTGTAGCAACCGCGGCCTTAAGAGTAATCATGTTATTCCAGTAAATGAACTACAATTCCCTCAACTCGGCCGCGACACCGAAGCATAAATTATTTGGTTGTAGAGCCAGGAGCAGGGTTGTCATTTTCTGGAGATCGTTGTGAAGGCTGTTTTCATTGGCCAATAGGCCTATTTTCCTTGATAGAGCTAGAATATACGTGATCACAGTCGATTGTCAAGCATGTTTTCCAGCCCTCATCCAGACTTCCCCATGCATGGCTTGAGCCTACGACAGAGGAACGAATGGTTGCGATAAAAAGACCCCGTGCAGTTGAGAAAAGCGGTGAGATCGATCAACATAATCCAAATGGACGCCAAACAT
>JAUYSF010000266.1 GCA_030696435.1 Desulfoprunum sp.
CAATTCTTCTTTCGTGAACTTATCTCTTTCTAAGAGGGTCAACAGTTTTTTCAGCAAGTCTTGGTCATTAGAAAGTCTTCTTCGTTTGATTTTTGTGGTTTTTTCTGCCATGGATATATTCTCCTTTTGATTTAGAATAAATTTATTTTTTTGATCATCTTGCTTATATGCTGAGGAGCTTGCCGTCCTGCATTTTTGTTCGATCTGACAGGAGACTCGACTCTCGCTTGCCGCCTAATCAATGACATGGATTAGCTATAATTACAGTTGATTTGCTGACTTGTAACGTATTGTTTGTAAAATATATTTCTGCAAATGCCCCCCTCATTGCACGAATATTGGGAGTTACCCCAATTTTAATAACCATTGAATTTTGCCACGGACCAATTTTATAATTTCATTATCAATGTTTTTCTAACTGGATACAATCTTCGAACTTCGGGTGCATTCAAATGTAATGCTGCACATCGTATAAGTCGTTTTATGGCGTGCTGAGTTGCCAACTTGCTTGTGATCGAAGAATCTCAACAACTCTTTTTCAAGGTCTGCAGAGCGCAAAAGTAGTTTTTCTAAACTCATTTTATAATAAAAAGCGACAGATCAAATTTTTCATTAGTTTTCATTATTGATCTGGTCTTATTAAGATTCAGTAATTCCCGATATGTTTGTAGCGTAATGATATCTAGTTGATAGGCGAAGGGCATCATGATTAGACGTAATGTTTTTTATTGATCCACGGGTTAACATATTATCCACTGCAGGTTGATAGGAGATATTTTGACTCGTGGCAGTAGCTGGCTTGACTGATTCCAGTCACCTGGTATCGCACTTCCCCGCCACATTTTCACATTTGAATGCAAGCCTTCCTTTTAGGACAAAAATCAACTTGAGAGGAGGAAGACAGAAAGTAGCCGATACCATCACCTATTGATCACCTATTGTATTCATTACCACATAATCAATACCAGGCCCAGCCCTTCAATCTATCTCAACCTTAATGATTCGCTGATTTGATTTGTTTAAGCAGCCAATCTCTTATACCTTCAATAGCATAGGCTATCCGCCATGTACATATGTGATTACTGCCGCCATCATCCGTCATGTCGGCAGGTACTCATCCCTTTTTAAGCGCCGTATATTTCCTGATTATTTTGATGATCGTTATTCTTCATGAACTGTCCAAGGCCATAGTAGTTCTATCCATGGGAACGAAGGACCGACCCCAGAGAACGGGAAAGGCCTGCTGGGCTGATCCGCCGCATTGACTCCGACCAGGGGTAGATGCTCATTGCCGAGTGACCCATATTGCTGGTCCTCTTCACCTTATCCCTGGTAGTCGGTGGATACAGCCAGAAAAACGGAATGCCGGAGCCTTGCAGATCAGCCTTCCGTAACGCAGGACGGGCCGCTCAGGACACGGACGCCGGCGGCTTTGACCATCTGCCTGAGCATGGGTTTGAACATCAGGGAGTGGGATGGGGCGATGATCCACCAATAGATCCTACCCCAGAACCCACGTGGTACAAAGCTCGGGGTCATGCGCAGTTCGGTGGAGCCGTCCGGCAGCACCTGGACCCGGAAATCCAAAAGGGCCTCACCCGGAGCCAGCATCTCGGCCCGGAGCAGGAGATGGCGATGTTCCTCCACCGCCACCACGCGCCAGAAATCCAGATGGTCGCCCATGGCCACCGAATCCACGTGACGGCGCCCTCGGGACAGACCCGGACCGCCCAGCAGTTCGTCCACGAAGCCGCGCAGCCGCCAGAGGAAGGTGCCGAAATACCAGCCGGTGTCTCCGCCGATGCGCTTGACCACGTCCCATGCAAGTTCCGGTGGGCCATCCAGGGTTATGGAGAAGGTGTCCTGAAAGACCCTGGTCTCGGCTTTGTCCTGCCCTCCGGCCCACTCCGACAGACGGGTGGAACCCGCGTCAAAGCAGCTTGAGGCCACCTCGTTCCGATACACCTCCCCCAGAGCCTTGGTGATAGCATCACGGCAGGAGAGGAGCTTCTGCGGGATGACCTCGCGGATGCGTTCGTCGCGGCAGAGGATCTCATCGCGCATGCGTTCCACCAAGGGCCGAATGAGAGCAACGGATACCGGGGTGACCAGATTCATCCACCCAATGGAAATCTGGTGGATGCGCATGGGCAGCACCAGGACGAGGCGTTTCGGCAGCCCGGCCTCTTCGGCATAGATGTGGAACAGTTCACGCCAGGTAAGCACCTCCGGACCGCCGATCTCATACACCTGCCCGGCGGTTTCCTGGTGTTCCAGGCAGCTGGCCAGATACTCGACCACATTGGCGATGGCGATGGGCTGGCACTTGGCATCCATCCAGCGCGGGGCGAACATGACCCGCAGATTTCCACAGAAGGCCTGGATCATCTCGAAAGAGGCCCCGCCCGAGCCCAGGACCAGAGGCGCACGCAGCTGGGTCACCCTGGCGCCGCCCAGGGCCAGGATTTCACCGACCTCGTAGCGCGAGCGCAGCTGATCCGAGAGATGCGCCGGGTTGCCCAGACCGGTGAAATGGATGATCCAGTCCACCCCAGCTTCGCGCGCGGCGTGTACCGTGGAGTAGGCTATGCGCCTATCCAGGGTGGCGAAATCCTGTTCTCCGGGCCTGACGGAATGGATGAGATAGAACACCGCCCGGCAGCCGCGCATGGCCTCGGTGAGAACTGCGGTGTCCAGGGCGTCGGCCACGACGATCTCCAGGTTGGGATGGCTGCCCCAGGGCCGACCCTGGATTTTGCGGTCGGAGCGTCCTGCCGCGCGCACCTTCCAGCCGCGTTCGAGAAGAAGGGGCACCAGTCGTCCGCCCACATAGCCCGTGGCCCCCAACACCAGTACCGGTCTGGGATCTCGATCCATATCAGTTCCTTTCCCCCGCTCGAAGCGGGTAATGCCGGTTTTCGACACCATGTACAACTCTCTGCATATAAATTTCCTTCTGCTGGTCGAAATGAAAGATGGCAGGTATCTGCCTTCATTGAGGCTCAATTTCAGGCCAATTCCTCAAAGGTGGCCGCTGGTTACACTGCTGCGAAACTACCCTTTCACGTGAATTTTGGCAATGAGATCATCAGTGGCCTGTGCGCACCAGAGCATTTCCCGGCATAAAACGCAGGTTTCTCGATTTCGTCTGCATCGAAAAGATCTGCCGGGAGGTCTGGATATCGTTTTACTCAAGGAGGCTACTGGAAAAATTGATTATGGATTGAACTGATAGAAGATTCCCTCTACTATGCGCATATATTTTAAGATGCGAGAAACCAACCGCTTCGCTTCCCGCAGCGGAATAATGTAATCTTAATGCGACACGCACTCTTTTGGTGCTTAGTGTTTTGGATTATGGCCATGAATACAATCCCTTCGTTATCCGTTATCAGCCGCCTCGTCTCAACTGGGACACAAACCGGAGCCGGGCCAAAATCCATAGCAACAGGACCCGATCTGCCCGCCTTTACCCAGGGACAAACGCTTCGGGCAGTTGTCGTGGCGGAAAACGCTGGGAATCAGTTTACTCTGGAGACGGGAGGTAGCCGATTTGTGGTGGAATCGAGGGTCCCCCTTTCTCCCGGCCAATCCCTGAATCTTCAAGTGCTATCGACAGACCCGAAAATTGAGCTACAGATAACCGAGGATCGGGGCAGTCAATTTTTGAGCCGTTCCCTTGCGTCAACCGGAAGCAACCGGGATCTTGCTTCATTTTTCACACTCCTGCAGCAGATTGCGCCATCCCAATTGCCAAATCTCAGTGGTTCAAGTCTCCAAACTCTCCAACAATTCGCTCTCCTGCAACAGGAAAATGCCCCCGGATTGGGAGGGAGCTCTGCGCAACAGGGCACGACCGGCCAAACATTGTCAGCGAGCGATTATGGACCGAAGGTTCTCCAGCAGATCTTTGTACAATTAGGGGCGCAGATAGAAAATCTTTTCGCCCAAGGCAAGGATCAGGCTGTTCTTGCCTCGGTAAAATCAGCCATCCAGGATGTTGCCCTGCTTTTTCAAGGTAAAGGGCAACTCTCTCAAGCTGCTTTATCCCAACTTGATCAACTCGCTCCATCAAGCAAACAATTGTTCGAAATTATCTCTTTGTTTCAGCAAAACAATACTGCCGGGCAGGGAGCGAAGGATGCGGTTTTCAATCAGTTGTTTCAACACCTGCAGCTGCAACCTAACCTGTTAAGCGCTGCGAATTCGGCAAATACCCTGAATACTCTCAATTCCGGTTTGGCTGAACTCGCGTTCCTCCTGAAGGGACCGGAGAGTCTGCTCCAGCTTTTTTCAACCAACAGTCTGCAGAGCGGTCTGCTGACCCAATCGCAGGCAGAGGCCATTCTCTCCGCGCAGGGTGGCGCGGGCGGTTCCGAAAACAAGGGAGGGGAATTGTTGCAGCAGCTTGTCAATAAGCTTGGCCTGAACATGGAAGGCTTGTTGGCTGCGGGAAACAAGGAAGAAGCGGTTAAAACGGTCAAATTCGCCTTGATCGAGCTGGTGCAAAATTTTGCGGAACAGAGCAAGCTTTTAGAGAGCGGCAAGCATGCCCTGAACACCCTCGAATTCTTCCAGTTGACGCAACTGCAGGCAGGTCGTCAGAATACTCTGATTGTGCCGCTCCCCTTGCCTTTCCTTGAACAAGGCTATCTCGTTGTCGAGGACTACAAGGATCAATCGGGCCAGGACAGGCAAGGAAGGGAGATGCCAAAAAACTTTTCCTTATTTCTCAAGCTCTCACCGCTTGGCAATCTCAAGATAGATTTTCTCTCCAGTGGAGATGGAGTTTATATCCGCTTTAACTCTGAGTCAAAAGAGGTATCCGATTTTCTCGCCACCTTTAAAGATGAACTCGACAATGCCGTCTCGGATACGCGTGTACATGGGGTGAGTTTTACGGAAAACGGCGAAGACCCCTTGACCGCAGTGCTCAAAAGAAGCCGGGCAGGCGCGGAATCCTTTATTAATGCAAAAGCTTGAGAGATTCTCAATTCCTATTCATCATCACTAATAGTTGGTTTCAGAGTAATAAAGCCCTTACGACTACCAAAAGTCATTGTGTATTTCTGCCCATGCGCGACATCTTTACCCTCGAACATCCAAGCCGGAATAACAAGACCTTTTTTCTCTGAATACTGAGGACCTTTCTTTGCTCTTCCACCAGCCTTTTCGATAATATTTGAAAGGAAGGCACTATTCCCGGCCAGTTTAACTGCAGCTAGAAGTAGGCTATCATTTATTTGTTTGGGGCTATCCAACTCAAGTTTTGCTGTCAATTCTTCTTTCGTGAACTTATCTCTTTCTAAGAGGGTCAACAGTTTTTTCAGCAAGTCTTGGTCATTAGAAAGTCTTCTTCGTTTGATTTTTGTGGTTTTTTCTGCCATGGATATTCTCC
>JAUYSF010000311.1 GCA_030696435.1 Desulfoprunum sp.
GCTCATGATTTCAATAATATTCTGGTGGCAATCATCGGCAATATCTCGCTTGCCGAGCGACTGATCGATCCACAACACCAGGCGAGTGAACTGCTCTCACGAGCCGTCAAAGCATCGCTCAGGGCCAAGGATCTGGTGGTAAAGCTCCTTACCTTTGCGAGCGGTGGAGAGCCGGTCAAAGAGACGGCATCTCTGCCCGAACTCCTCCGGGAATCTGTTCCCTTTGTCCTTTCCGGCAGCAATGTGAAATGCCAGTATGATATTCCTCAATCTCTCTGGTCCGTCAACATGGACAGGGGGCAGATCGATCAGGTCATCCAGAACCTGGTGCTGAACGCCGATCAATCGATGCCTGATGGCGGCATCCTGACGGTCGCCTGTGCCAACAGGGAGGTAGGGGCCGATGAAATTCCCGGACTGAGTTCTGGCAAATACGTCCAGGTGCAGATCCGGGATACCGGCCTCGGTATCGCTGGGCAGCATATCGACAAGATCTTTGATCCGTATTTTTCAACCAAGGAAAAGGACAGCAATAAGGGCAGCGGCTTGGGGTTATCAATCGTCCATTCCATCATCGTCAAACATGACGGAATCATTACCGTTGCCTCAGTACCGGAGGAGGGGACAACCTTTACCCTCTATCTTCCGGCCCTCGAAGGCGGGGAGGTCAAGTCCGAGGCCTCGGGGGAGATACTCGTGACCGGTAAAGGCCGGATCATGATCATGGATGACGAGGAGATCGTCCGCAAGGTTGTCTGCGATATGCTGACCTATCTGGGTTACGAAGGCATTGAGGCCCGGGACGGAGGTGAAGCCTTACAGCTCTATGCATCCTATCGGCGTGAAGGCAAAGACATCTCGGCGGTGATCATGGATCTGACCATCCCCGGCGGGATGGGGGGCAAAGAGGCGGTACAGCATCTCCTTGCCCTTGATCCGCGGGCATTGGTTATTGTTTCCAGCGGCTACTCCAATGATCCGATCGTTAATGATTATCGCCGCGCCGGGTTTTGTAATATTGTCTCCAAACCCTACCAGATACTCGATCTGTCCCGGGTACTCTCGGCGGTTATGGCTACGTAATCAACCAGATAGCTACTCGCTGTCTGCTCTGAGGGGTAATTCCATTTTGAAAGCTTGATTTAGAAACGGAATAAGAGAGATTTGAGCCGACTACCTATCACCACTGCCGCACGGCAAAATAGAACAATGGCATGAAGATGGCCGGCAGCAGATTGCCGACCCGGATCCGCGTTACGCCCAGCATATTGAGGCCGATGGCCACAATGAGCAGGCCACCTGTCGAGGTCATTTCCTGGATCGTGGCAGGGACCAAAAAGCTTTTCATGAAAACAGCCGTAAGGGTGATTGCCCCCTGATAGAGAAAAACCGCCACCGCCGAGAATATCACTCCGAGCCCCATGGTGGAGGCGAAGATGATGGAGGTCACTCCGTCGAGCACGGACTTGGCGTACAGGGTCTGATGGTTGCCGGTCAAGCCGCTTTCCAGGGAACCAACGATGGCCATCGAGCCCACGCAGAAAACCAGGCTGGCGGTTACAAAGCCTTTGGCGAAGGTGCTGTCGCTATTGCCCTCTGATTTGTTCACTTTTTTTTCGAGAAAATCCCCCAGCTGTTCAAGTCGGTGTTCAATGCGTGCAAGCTCACCACAGAGTGCGCCTATGACGATGGAGATAATGACCACGAGGAGATTGTCGGCAACGAGGGCACCCTTTATACCGATAAGGATGACTGACAGACCCACACCATTCTGTACCGTGACTTTATAGTGCTCCGGAATTCCCTTGCTGAAGAGGAGTCCCGTGACGCTTCCGGCGATGATGGCCAGGGCATTGACAAGTGTTCCAAGCATCGTATTTCCTTTTTTTTGCTGAGTCCGTCAACCTGTATGCAGTCGTTTATGAAGTGTATTATAACGGGCTTGCATTACCGCTCATTAGAAAAGTTTGCAATTGTTTTTCGAACAAAGAGGCGGTAAAGGTCCTGGAAAAACGCATTGGTAAAGCGTTCTGCCGGAGAAAATACCAAAGAGAGACCATCTACTTTTTCAGTCATCGGGAATTATGAAGACAATCGATTGTGATACAAGTTACTCGGAAAAGATACGGGGCATCTTTAATGAGGCCATTTTGCACTCAACCGCACTCTATGATTACAAACCCCGCACCCATGAGATGATGCAGGAATGGTTTGCGGCAAAGGAGCGGGGTGGGTTTCCAATCCTGGGGATATTGAGCCCTGTCGGTGAACTGATGGGTTTTGGCAGCTACGGCACTTTTCGGGCCTTTCCGGCCTATAAATATTCCGTCGAACATTCACTTTACGTGGCGGGCCAGTTCCGGGGGCAAGGGGTGGGCAGGCGACTTTTGCAGGAAATTATTCTGAGTGCAGAACAACAGGGGTATCATACTTTGATCGGGGCAATTGATGCGGAAAATTCCATCAGCAAGGAATTGCATCAAAAATTCGGCTTTCATCATGCCGGTACAATCAGAGAGGCCGGTTTTAAATTCGGGCGCTGGCTCAATCTGGAATTCTATCAACGCATTCTTGCAAGTCCCTCTGATCCGCAGGACGGCTAATTTCAATTCCCAATCAAGCGTCATTGCCCCGGTTAGGCTGTGTGGCTCCTCGCCCATTTTTATGTACTGTCTTGTCGCTGCTCGTTTGCTTTCGTGCTCTCATCTTCATTTGAAATTGGACCAACTCGAAAGAGTCTGGCGGAATCACACACAGTTTCAGTTCCAGAAGACCTTCACACAATTGCGGCCGCTATTCTTGGCATGATAGAGCGCCATATCGGCCTCCTTGATCAGGGCCTCATGTGAGATCACTTGAGGCATCTCGGCGGTCGCCACACCGATGCTCACCGTCACCTGCAGAGAAGGTGGCGACTGATTGTGGGGGATAGCCAATTCCCGGACATTTTCGATGATTGTTACGGCAACCGACAAGGCCCCTGTCGTATTGGTGGAGGGGAGAATGATGACAAACTCTTCTCCGCCATAACGGGCGCAGAAATCGCTTGGCCGTCGCAGGGATTTCTTGATGGTCTGGGCGATTTTTGAGAGACACACGTCGCCTGCGCTGTGACCGTAGGTATCGTTATAGCCTTTGAAATTATCGATGTCGCACATCAGAACGGAGAGAGGCTCTTTCTGTCGTCTGTGCCGGTTGACTTCTTCCAGTATCCTTTCGCTGAAGTTTCGACGGTTCGGCACACCGGTCAGAGCGTCTATGACTGCCTGATTTTTGACCATAGTATAGACATTGGTGAGTTTGAGGCCGAAGAACAGGATGCCTGCAAGCCCTACTCCACCAATAAGCAAATGCCCAATAATGAGGTGTAGAGACGGGGGAGGAATGGTGAAGGGGACGGTAACGCTTATCCCTCCTCTGATATCTCCTTCCTTGTATCCCTGATCGGCGTGGCATTTTAGGCAGGGTGCCCGGGTGAGGAGAGGCGCCATATAGAAAAAGGAAGAGACTGAATCTGTGGAGATGATCTGGCCAATCTCTGTGGCGGTCCCTGACTCAAAGATACGGAGTGCCTCTTTTTCCCGATCCGTTGCCACATTCTCGGGCCTGATGGGTTTGAGACTTGTGATGTGAAACTGGATGTTGTTGTATTTTTTGGCAATATCAGATATCTGCCTGGTCATGAAGGCGGGGTTGATCTGAGTCAGGGTAAGAGAGGTGTCAACCTGCAGTTCACGTCTGGGGCCTTTCAGGTAGGGATTCGGTTGCGTAATGTCGGTAATGGGAACATAGACCCCGCCATGGCTGGCGTTCCATTCTCTGGTTATTTCGACCTGCTGAAAAAAACTGCGCGCCGTCTGCATAAGGACGGCTGTTTGCTGTTCCCGGTTTTTTAGAAGATTCCAGTACAAAGACAGAGAGATGAGAGAAAACCAGAGGGCTATGCTGATGCTCAGTGCACGTTTCATGATGTCGGCAGGTGGACCGTTGTTGAGAATTGCAAACGAACAGGCTCCTTCAAGTACATGAACAACGATAGGTGTACTAAGTGTTATCTTCTCAGGTGGCCGATTGAATGGCCTGAAAGTGCATTCTTTATCTTTTGTAACGTGCAGAGGCTGTAAATGTCAAGGAAGAGGCGATAAAAGATGGGAGTTCCTGATTGTGGGGAAACGCTGACCAGCAGGGGGGAAACTGCTGTCGCAGGTTATCCAAAGGGAATGGTCATCTGAGGGCCAGTTCTCGCAAGTGAGTGCAGAGCAGAATGTTCTCTTCCAGACTGACATGGCCGATTGGTGGTGGGGATATCCACACAAGAAGTGACTATCTTCTGGGAACTGTCCATAGGCCGGTTTCGCTACGGCAAGCAATACCATAATAGGTTTTAGACTGCCAACTGAGATCGAGTTTTTGCACATATTGTCGGCAGGGAGTGCCATCAGTCAGGCGATAGGTAGCGATCGGTGTCATGGAAAAGGAAATCTTTTTGGTCGCATCCAGCCATTTTTCAGTCTGCCCACTCGGCGTTGTTCCGAGGGTCTGTTGGAAATGCTCTTTGATCCCAATGGAACTCTTCTTGTCGATGCCAAAATGGGTGAGGGAAGGCAGGACTGCAACAAGTTCCTTGCGAAATCTTGGATTTGTCCCATTGAAATCCTGATCAAGAACAACCCAGTGGCCTGTTGCCGGGGCGTAGTTAAATTTTTTCTGTTCCCAGAAATTAAGCTTGGATGCATTGAGCGTTTTTCCGTAGCGCGAGCAGGTAATCTTCCAGGTATCAAAAACACCGGCAGGAACATTTACCTGTTCTGATCCATCAACGGTGCACTTCCAGGATGCGTCAGAATGTTTTTCGTAAATACCCGGAACCCCCCATTTGCTCATCTCATCATAATGCGTTTGGTTTCCAACTGCGAGAGGCCATAGACTGGCATTGGTTTCGGAGTAGAGATATTCGGTGGGAGTGAAAATGCGATATCCTTTTACACCTTTGCTTTCCCATTTAGCGGGTCGGTAGGTGAAGTCGGTTGACCCAAGTGATCTCTCACCCAGATTGTTTTCCCAGATAACAAAAGCTGGATTGGCCTCCACTACTCGGTCCCAGGTGCCATTTGAATAGATAAAGGTGGTTCCGGCAGTGTATTCAGGCAGTCTGGCAGGACCCATGGGTGGACGAGTCTGAAGGTATTGTGGTTGAGAAGGAATAACGGGAACGCAACCTGAATTGCCAAAAAAAATCATCGCAAGAAGAACAAGCGGAGAAAATGATTTGGTGAAGAAGATTAATACAGATTTCATGATGTCAACCATTGGTTGTGGATGTTTCTATTGAGTTGAAACCGCGGGTTTTTCGATCTTGCCCCAGGTCCCGAGGATAGTCTCTTCCTCTTGGGCGGATACGGGAATGAGGCTATCAAAACCGCCTAAACGCCAGAATTTCTCGTCTTTATCGCCAAAGCCGCTGGCAGATTTCTTTGCTCCATTAAGTGAAATAGGATCGCCATCATGATTATTCATGCCATTCCCTGAATCGAAAGCCCCTCCATCGAGAGAATCGTCATGAGTCTCAACTTTATTCCGGTCATTATCTTCATCATAATTGTCCCCACCTGAATCATCATGGCTATTACCAGTATCAGAACCGGTGTCCGTACCCGTGCCGGTGTCCGTACCCGTGCCGGTGTCTGTACCCGTGCCGGTGTCCGTACCCGTGCCGGTGTCTGTACCCGTGCCGGTGTCTGTACCCGTGCCGGTGTCCGTACCCGTGCCGGTGTCTGTACCCGTGCCGGTGTCCGT